>JAHEXO010000258.1 GCA_023252065.1 Nocardioides sp.
GGCGTTCCTGGCGGGCAACGGCGTCTCCGTCTACGGCGACCACGGCACCGAGCCGCTCACCGAGAGTGCCGACGCCCGCGGGGACTCGCTGCTGACCGAGGTGTCCCAGGTCTGGGAGGCCGCCGCCGATCCTGCGAAGCAGGCAGGCGCTCGGGTCTGCATCCTCCGCACGGCGCCGGTGATGGACAGCCGGAGCCAGCCCCTGAAGATCCTGCGGGTGCTGTTCAAGCTCGGGCTCGGCGGCCGGCTGGGCGACGGTCGGCAGTACTTCCCGATGGTCTCGCTGCGCGACTGGGTCGGTGGCGTGGCCCACCTCGCCGAGCATCCCGAGGCGAGCGGCGCCTTCAACCTGTGCTGCCCGGTCACGCCGACCAACGCGGAGTTCACCCAGGCCCTGGGTCGCGCGGTCGGCCGGCCGACGCTCATCCCGGTGCCGGCGTTCGCGATCAAGGTCGGGGCCGCGCGGATGGCGCCCGAGCTGCTGGGCTCCCTGAACGCCGTGCCGCAGGCACTGCTCGACGCCGGCTACGAGTTCCGCGACCACGACGTCACCGAGGTGCTCGCCGCCGGGCTCGGTCGCTGACGCCTCCCCGAAACTCGCACGACTCCGGCGGGTGCTCCGTCGTACCGTCGGGGATGCTGTGAGCGCCACCGACCTCTCCCCCGCCACCGTCTCCGCCGAACTCTCGCCCGGGGCCGACGTCCGACGTCCCGTCGACTGGCACCGGGTCGCCACCCCGGTCGCGGCCGTGGCCTTCAGCGCGTCGTTCCTGGCCGCCATCGGTACGGCGCTGGGGTCGATCATCTCCGGCCGGCTCGCCGAGCAGCCCAGCTCTCGGCTGGTGCTGCTGCTCGCCGTCTGCGTGGTCGGCGCGGCCACCCTCGACACCGTGGGCCGCACCCTGTGGGCCGGCGACGTCGACCGGGCCGAGGGTCGGCTCCGATCCGACCTGCTGGTCGCCGCCCTGGAGCAGCCGCTCCACGAGCTGGGCGAGCAGGCGGTCGGCGAGGTGCTCGACCGCATCGACGACGACACCCACGAGGTGGGGGTCCTGCTCCGGCAGAGCGTCTGGATGGCCACCCGCACACTGCTCGCGTCGGGGCCGCTGTGGCTGGTGGCCGGGTTCACCTGGTGGCCGGCGTTCGTGCTGTTCCCGCTGGCCGGCCTGGCGGCCTGGCTCCTGGTGCGCACCCTGCTGCCGGTCCTCTCCGCCACCAAGGTCCTCGAGGAGATGGCCTGGACCGACCACGCGGCGGCGATGGAAGAAGGGGTCGCCGCCCGCGACGACGTGCGGACCAGCCTCGGACAGCCCTATCTGATGCGCCACAACAGCCGGCTGACCGCCGCGATCCACGAGCAGTTCGCGAAGGTGGCCGGCCTCGAGGCGCGCATCAGCCGCCGCACCGGCACCCTCCTCCACGCCGTGCTCGCCGCCACCGCCGTGATCGGGGTCGCCCTGGTCAGCGGAGGCGGCCTGTCCATCGCGTCGCTGGTGACGCTGTTCATCGTCACCACGACGTTCGTCGGGCAGGTCAACATGCTCGCCCACCACCTGCCCGACCTGCAGGAGGGGCTCGGTGCCGTGATCCGGCTGCGCGGGATGATGGCCTCGACGCCCGAGCCGAGGGGCGGCCGCATCCTGCCCGACGGGCCCCTGACCGTCGAGTTCACCCGGCTCAACTTCGCCTACGAGCACGGCACCTTCGCCCTGCAGGACGTCGACCTCGAGGTGCCGGCGTCGACCACGGTCGCGCTGGTCGGGCGCACCGGCTCGGGCAAGTCGACGCTGGCGTCGCTGCTGTCGCGCGCGGTCGAGCCCGAGCGCGGCACCGTGCTCCTGGGCGGCACCGACGTCCGCGACCTCGACCTCCACGAGCTCCGCTCGGCGGTCGGCGTGATCACCCAGCGCACCGAGATCCTGGCCGGCACCCTGGCCGAGAACATCGCGCTGTTCGCCGACGTCCCCCGCGAGGCGCTCGGCCGGGCCGTCGACGAGCTCGGGCTCACCGCCTGGGTGGCCGGCCTGCCCGAGGGGCTCGACACCACGCTCGGCCCCGGCGGCACGACCCTGTCGGCCGGTGAGGAGCAGCTGGTCGCCTTCGCCCGGCTGCTCGTGCGCGACGTGCGCGTCGTCGTCCTCGACGAGGCGACCGCGCACATGGACCCGCTCACCGAGGCCCGGGTCGTCGCCGCTGCTGACCGGCTGCTGACCGGCCGCACCGGCATCCTCGTCGCCCACCGGCTCTCCACCACCGAGCGCGCCGAGCAGGTCGCGGTGCTCGAGCGTGGGCGGGTCGTGCAGCAGGGACGGCGGGCCGAGCTCGCACACGCGCCGGGCCGGTTCCACGAACTTCTCGAGGCCTCCCGAGCCACCGGAGACCGGGCTCCGGCCGATGTGGTGACCACCGACGACGGCGACGTGACCGCCGTCGGGACGGTCCGTCGTACGGGCACACCACCGCCGTCACCGACCCTGCGCCCCGTGCCCACGCTGGCCCGCGCGACCACCAGTGCGTTGTTCATCCACCCGGGCTGGGGCCTGGCCGGGATGGCGCTCTTCCTGGTCTCCGCCCTCACCGGAGCCTTCGGAGTGTTCACCGGCTGGGTCTGGGGCCACACCGTCGCCTCGCTCGACGACGGCGGCACGCCCTACGCTCTCACCGCGCTGATGGTCGGCTCCCTGATGCTCGCCCCCCAGCTGCTGGCGATCGCCATCCGGATCTACCCGCGCTGGTGGATCGCGGTGATGCTGCGAGCCCGCACCAGCGTGCTGTTCGGGCAGACCAGCACCCGCCGGCTGACCCGCACTCCACCGGGCGAGGTCGTCGCGCGGTCGATGGATGCCGACCGGATGGCGCGCTACGCCGACCGCTGGGTCGACCTGCTCAACGGCCTGGCCATCGCCGCGGTCACCGCCCTCGCCGCCTGGAACCTCCTCGCCGGCGGCATCCTGCTCGCGGTGATGGTGGCCTCGGCGGTGGCCTCGTCGTTCGGGCGCCGGGTGGCCGGCCGTTCGGCGGCCGCGTCGTCGGCCGCGCGCGCACGCTTCGGGCGTTCGCTGGTCTCGGCCCTCGAGTCAGTCCGCACCGTGAAGCTCGCCGCGGCCACCCCCGACATCCACCGCCACCTCCACGCGGTCGACCACGGACGCGTCGAGGCCGCCGTCCGGGAGCACCGCGTGCAGGCGATGCTCGACGGCGTCCCGATCGTGATGGTGCAGTGCGGCGTGGTCGCCGCCTGGGCGGTGCTGGTCGCGGGCGGCTGGGGCCTGGCCACCGCGATCATGGTCGCCGGGGCAGTCAACGGCTTCGACTGGTTCGGCCGCGTCGCCGGTACGGCGATCACCGAGGCCCCGGGCACGCGCGCGTGGATGCGGGCGACCAGCCGGCTGGCCGGCGGTGGCGACCTGATGGAGCTGCCCGAGGGCATCGACCTCGTCACCGGCACCGCACCGGTCCCGGTGGAGCCGGAGCGCGACCCGCTGACCGAGCTGCGGCTCGTCGAAGTCAGCGCCGTCCACGACGACGGGACCGTCGGCGTCAGCGGGGTCGACCTCACGGTCCACACCGGCGAGCTCGTGCTGCTCGTCGGCCAGGTCGGGTCGGGCAAGTCGAGCCTCCTCGGCGCCCTCGCCGGGCTGGTCGCCAGCACCGGCGTCATCGAGTGGAACGGCCGCCGCATCGACGACCCCGAGCTGCAGCTGAGGCCCAACCGGGTCGCCCACGTGGCCCAGGTGCCGCGGGTGCTGTCCGGCACGTTCCGTGGCAACGTCGCGCTCGACCACGCCGACCGGCACATCGAGGACGCGATCGAGGTGGCCCGCCTCGACCGCGACGTCCGCGACGCCGGAGGCGTCGACGCCTTGGTCGGTCACCGCGGCGTCCGGCTGTCGGGCGGCCAGATCCAGCGCCTCGCCCTGGCCCGCGCGGTCGCCTGCGACGCTGACCTCCTGCTCGCCGACGACGTGTCGTCCGCCCTCGACGCCACCACCGAGATCGAGCTGTGGAACGCGCTGCGCGAGCGGGCCGCCACCGTGATCGGAGCGACCTCCAAGGAGGCCGCCCTGCAACAGGCCGACCGGGTGGTCGTGCTCTCCGAGGGCCGGGTGGTGGCCGTCGGACCGTGGACGGAGCTGTCACCGGTCTGGGGTCACCTCGCGGGGTGACCCGCGTCGGCCGTCACCTCGGCGACCCGCCAGCGGCCACCGGCTCGGGCCAGCCACACCTCCCGGGTGGCCAGGTCGCTGTCGGGCACGGCCGACCGAACCCCCGCCCCGACGACGTGGGTGTCGACGAGCCGGTCGGTGACCACGAGGTGGAGATGTCTCGGGGTGGCGGCGGCGACCCGCAGCCGCACCACCTGCCGGGTCATGCCGGTCACCCGCAGCCCGCCGTCGCGGTAGGCGTCGAGCATGGCCACGTCACGATGCGCGGTGGCCGAGCCCGGGAGGTAGAGCCGGACCAGGGCCACGCGGTCGGCGAGCGCCCAGGCCGCGGCCCGGCGGTGGTCCCAGGCCCGTAGCACCGCGCGGGCTCGGGCCGCCGGCGACGACGCCGCAGGGGCCGCGACCGACGCCTCGCGTCGCGGTGCACGGTGGCCGGCCGTCGTGGCCCCGACGACAACGACCGTGACGACGGCGGCG
>JAHEXO010000259.1:0-2617 GCA_023252065.1 Nocardioides sp.
AGCCCAGCACTACCTCCAGGCGCTCGACCTGTGGCACGACACCCGGCTCCCCGACGAGCTCGGTCTCGACCACCCGCGCCTGGTCGGTCTGGTCTGCGACGCCATCATCGCCGCGGGCCACCCGGCGCGCGCCCTCGGGGTCGCCCGCGAGCAGCTGGCGCAGCTCCCGCCCGACGCCGACGGCCAGGTCCGCGGCCAGCTGCTCGGCGTCGTCGCCGGCGCGCTGGTCCTCACCGAGACGCAGGAAGACCCCCTCACGCTCACCACCGAGGCGGTCGCGCTGGTCCCCGACCGGCCGACCAACGCCCGGTCCAAGGTGTTGGCCGTCCATGCCCGGATGCTGGCCCGGTTCGGCCACTACGAGGAGGCCCGCGAGGTCGCCATGACCGCGCTGGCCCTGGCCGAGCGCCTCGACATGCCGCGACTGGCCAGCGACGTCCGCACCACGCTCGCCGGTCTCGAGCGCAAGACCGGCACGGCCGAGTCCCTGATCGAGTCGCTCCAGGTCGCGATCAGCCAGGCAGAGCTGGCGGGTGCCACCACCGCCGAGCTGCGTGCCCGCCACCTCCTCGGCAACCACCACCTCGACCGCGGCGAGTTCCGCGAGGCCGACGAGGCCTTCGAGCGCACCACCGTGCGAGCCCGCGCCGAGGGCACCCCCTGGGTCCCCTACGCCGCCGAGGCGCGCTGGCTCCATGCGGTCTCGCTCAAGCTCCAGGGTCGTTGGGACGAGTCGCTGCAGATCCTCGACCTCACCGGCGAGGTCGTGCCGCCGCTCTACGCCGCGATGCTGACCGCCACGCGCGCCCAGATCCTGGCAGCCCGCGGCGACGCCGGTGCGCCCACGCTCGCGCGCTCGCTGCACCCGTTCTGGCGGCAGGAGGGGCTGGTGGCGGTCACCGGCGGCTCTGCCGAGCTGACCCTCCACGAGCTGGCAGGCGATCACGTGGCCGCGCTCGCGACCTACCGCCACATCGTCGACACCCTCACCAGCATCTGGCACCCGCTCTTCCAGGCTCGGGTCCGGCTGGCGGCAGTCACCTTGGCCTCCTTCGCCTCCGCCGCCGGCCACCGGAGTGCGGCCGAGCGTGCCGCCGACGGGCCCGTCGTCGCGGGCCTCTTCGGCGACGCCCAGAAGGTCCTCGACCGTCGTGGCGACGAGTTCATCTCCTGGGGTCCCGAGAGCCGAGCCTGGGAGGCGCGGCTCGGCGCCGAGCTCCTGCGCTGGCGCTGGGCCGCCGACGTCGACCCGCCCACCGCCGACGCCCTGCTGACCGCCTGGCGCGAGGCGGTCGCCCGGTTCGCGGCCTTCGGCGCCCCCTACGAGCTGGCCGAGGTCCAGGCCACGCTGGCCGAGGTGCTGACCGCCATCGGCGACCACGACGAGGCCCGGGTGCTGACCACGGACGCGGCCGAGACCGCGGCCCGGCTCGGAGTCCTCCCGCTGGCCCGGCGCCTCGGTGCCGACGCGGCGCCCTCGCCGGCGGCCGCCCGCGTGTCGCTCACCCCGCGCGAGACCGAGATCCTTGGCCTGGTCGCCGAGGGCCGCAGCAACGGCGAGATCGGGCGGCAGCTCTTCATCAGCACCAAGACCGTCTCGGTCCACGTGTCCAACATCCTGGGCAAGCTCGGAGCGGCGGGCCGCACCGAAGCCGCCGCCATCGCCCGCCGCGACGGGCTCCTGGGCTGACTCACGCCGAGGTCGCGCCTCAGGTGCTGAGCTCGCGGGCCGCGACGGCGGTGACGTCGTGCACCTGGACCACGCGGCTGAATCCCTTCGGGTGCACCTCCCCGATCGGCTCGGACTCCACGATCTGCTCGACCGAGGCCAGGACCCGCTCGGTGACCAGCACCTGCCAGGCCTCGGCGTCGGAGCACAACCGGGCCGCCAGGTTGGTGACGCTGCCGATGGCGGCGTAGTCGAAGCGGCCCTCGAAGCCGATCCGGCCGAGGGTGGCGTACCCCTGGGCGATCCCCAGGCCCATCGCCAGGTCGTGCCCGGCCCGGTGCCAGCGAACGGCGAGCTCCCGGACGGCGTCCCGCAGGCCCAGGCTCATCCGGACCGCCCGCTCGACCGGGTCTTCGCACGGGACGGGGTCGTTGAAGAAGACCATGATGCCGTCGCCGGTGAAGCGCTCCAGCGTCCCGCCGTAGGCGTGCACGAGCGAGCCGATGGCCGCGTGGTACTCCGCGAGGACCTCCATCACCTCCTCCGGCTCGCTGGTCTCGGCGAACGGCGTGAAGTTCCGCAGGTCGCAGAACACCACGACGATCTCCCGGCGGTGGCTGCGCAGCAGGCTCTCGTCGTCCATCACGAGCTCGACGAGCTGAGGGCTGAGGAAGCGCCGTAGCCGCGAGGTGCGTTCCAGCTCGCGGACCTGCTCCTCGACGCGGCGCTCGAGCTCGGCGTTCCAGACGGCGAGCTCCGCGGCCTGGCGCCGGATCGTGTCGTGGTAGCGCTTGATCCGGGCCAGCGAGTCGACCCGGGCCAGCAGCTCGCTCCGGTCGAACGGCTTGGTCGCGAAGTCGTCCGCGCCGGCCTCCAGGGCGTCGCTCCGCTGCTGCTCCCCGCTGGCGGTGAGCATGACCACGGGCAGGTACGCCGTCGCCTCGTCCC
>JAHEXO010000259.1:2627-4632 GCA_023252065.1 Nocardioides sp.
CTCGTCCCCGCGGATGCGCCGGCACACCTCGTAGCCGTCCAGCCCCGGCATCACGATGTCGAGGAGGACCAGGTCGACCGCCTCGGTGCGCAGCACCTCGAGGGCCTCGGCGCCGGACGTCACGCAGATGACGCCGTAGCCGCGGAAGGTGAGGATCGCGTCGAGCAGACGCAGGTTGGTGTCCTGGTCGTCGACGGCCAGGACGGTGATCGGTGGCTCGCTCATGACACCCCCCTCCCGGCCAGCAGGTCGGCGACCTGCGACGGCAGCGCGCGCACGCTGATCGGTTTCTCGATCCATCCGTCGAAGCCGGCATCCTCCGCGGCTGCGCGGTCCTGGGGCATGGCCAGGGCGGTGACCGCGGCGACGGGCACCTCCGGAGCCAGGATCCCGGCGCGCAGCCGCTGCAGTGCCTCGGCACCGCCGATGCCGGGCAGCTGCAGGTCCATCAGTACGGCGTCGGGTCGGACGCGGGCGGCGACCTCGAGCGCCTCCTCGCCGGACCCCGCGTCGACGACCTCGTAGCCGGCGTACTCCAGGACGTCACGGACGAGCTTGAGGTTCAGGGGGTTGTCCTCCACCACCAGGACCCGCGGGGCGCTCACGACGTGCCTGCCGCGGGTTCGGCCGGAGCCAGGGCGTCGACCCGGCGCAACGACTCGACGAGCTGGTCGCGACGGACCGGCTTGAGGAGGTAGTCCGCGGCGCCCAGGGCGAGGCCGCGTGGTCGCTCGTCGACGATGGAGGCGACGATCACCGGGATGTCGCGGGTGGCGGGGTCCTGCTTGAGCTCCGCGAGGACCTCCCACCCGTCCTTCTTGGGCAGCCGGATGTCGAGGACGACGGCTCGGGGATGGACCTCTCGGCACTGCTGGAGGGCCTCGAGGCCGTCGCGGGCGCGCAGGACGCGGTTGGTGAAGCCCGAGAGGTAGGCCGACATCAGGTCGAGGGAGGCGCGGTCGTCGTCGACGATCAGGATGACCGCGCCGGTCGCGGGTGCGCTCCCCGGCACCACGTCGCGCGCCGGGACCGGGATCGAGAACCCGAACACGCTGCCCCGGTCGCCGGGTCCGGGCTCGAGCCACAGCCGGCCGCCGAACAGCTCCACGATGCGGCGCGACAGCGTGAGCCCCAGCCCCGTCCCCTCCTCCTTCGCCGTCCCGCGGGCGCCTTGCTGGAAGGACTCGAAGATGCGCTCGCGGTCCTCCAGCGGTACGCCGACACCGGTGTCGGTGACCGTCACGGTGAGCAGGTCGCCGGAGCGGCTCGCCGCCACGCTGACCGATCCACCGTCCGGGGTGAACTTGACGGCGTTGGACAGCAGGTTGAGCAGCACCTGCTTGAACTTCAGCTCGTCGGCCTCGATCAGGCCGACCCCCTCGCCCACGTCCAGCGTCAGGCTGATGCCGTGGGACGCCGCGCGCTCGCGCACCAGCGCGAGGCCGTACTCGAGCACCGCGGGCACCGAGAACATGGTCGGCTCCAGCACCATCTGGCCCGCCTCCACCTTGGAGAGGTCGAGGATCTCGTTGAGCAGCTCCAGCAGGTGGCGTCCCGAGCTGCGGATGTCCTGGAGGTAGTCCTCCTGCCGCTCGTTGAGCTCGCCGAACATCCGGTCGAGCAGCACATCGGAGAAGCCGATCACCGCGTTCAGCGGGGTGCGGAGCTCGTGCGACATGCTCGCCAGGAACTCCGACTTGTGCTGGCTCACGACCTCGAGCTCGCGGGTCTTGGACCCGAGCTCGCGGAAGAGCCGTGCGTTGAGGATGGCCAGCGCGGACTGGCTGGCGAGCGTCTCGAGCAGCTCGATGGTGTCGGGGGAGAAGGCCCCCGGGCGCCGGCGCCTGATCACCAGGACGCCGACCAGCAGGTCGCCGCGCAGCATGGGGGCGGCCAGCACGGAGCGCCAGCCGTTGCGGTGGAGGATCTCCAGGTGCGGGTCGAGCGTCACCTCGTCCAGGTCGGGCACCATCAGCGGCCTGCGGTCGAGGGCGGTGCGGCCGAC
>JAHEXO010000260.1:0-1251 GCA_023252065.1 Nocardioides sp.
CGGCCTGCTTGACCGGCGTACCGCTCGGTGCGACGGCGTACCAGATGCCCCCGACGGTGTTGACGCCCTCGCCGCTGACGTCGCCGGGGTTGAGGTCGCCGACGTAGGTGTAGACCGGCCGGCCGCCGACGGTCTCGGTGCGACCGTCTCCGGGGCAGCGGCGTGGAGGCGACCTTCGCGGTCAACCCGGCTCCGTGGCCGGAGGTCACGGGCGGCCAGTAGCTCTGGCTGCTCGCGTTGCAGGTTGCGTGGTTCATGCTGTCGGCGGTGAGCAGGTAGACGGTCCGGCCCTGAGAATCCGGCAGGGCCGGGTCAGCCCTGGGTCTTGACCAGCACCCAGATCACCAGAGCGGCGGTCACCGCGACCACGACCGCGGTGAGCACGACCCCGAGCAGCATGAACTCGGCGAACCGGCGGGTCTTGCGGGGCACCAGCAGGGCCAGCGGGACGAGCACGGCGATGAGCACCAGCGGGAACAGCCGCTGGGCGGTGGTGTCGCCCAGGAACAGCGACAGCAGCGCGGCGTAGACGCCGGGCACGACGATGACGAAGGCGACGCCGGTGAAGAAGCCGACCAGCCCGGCGAACGTGGGGTGCGAGCGGTGCCACCAGCTCGGCTCGGGAGCGGCCTCCCCGGGCTCCGCGGGCTCCTCGTCCACCCTGGGCGTGGCGCCGCTCTCGCTCATGGACCCAGCATGTCATCCGGGCCCATGAGGGGCGTGCATTGGATGACGTCGGGCATCGCGAGCCGCACCCCGGGTCAGAACACCAGGTAGTGCAGGAGCATCCAGATCGGGGCGATCGTGGCGAGGAGGGAGTCGAGGCGGTCCATGAGGCCGCCGTGCCCGGGGATCACGTGGCTCATGTCCTTGATGCCGAGGTCGCGCTTGATCACCGACTCGCAGAGGTCGCCGAGGGTGGCCATGATCACCGCGATCACGCCGAGGCAGACCCCGATCCACCAGTCGGCGTCGAGCACCCACACGACCATGGCGATGCCGACCGCGACGCAGAAGACGGCCGAGCCGGCGAAGCCCTCCCACGACTTCTTGGGCGAGATCACCGGCGCCATCGGGTGCTTGCCGAAGAGCACCCCGGCACAGAAGCCACCGATGTCGGACGCGGCCGTGACGGCGATGAACGTGAGGATCCCCTTGACCCCCGCGTCGTACCGGGTGAAGTCGGTGGCGCCGCCCTCGCGGAGCATCAGGGCGACGAACGAGCCGAGGAAGGGCACGTAGACAAGGACG
>JAHEXO010000260.1:1261-4628 GCA_023252065.1 Nocardioides sp.
CGGCGGTCGCGTTCTGGACGTAGCCCGGCACCCCACGGCGCAGCAGCCACAGCATCGTGCCGAGCGCGGCGACCGCGGTGGCCGTGACGAGCGCCGGGGAGCCCCAGAAGTAGGCCACCACGACCATGATCACGCCGCCGGCCATCAGCGGCTGCTCCGGTATGTCGATCCCCTTGGCGGCCATGCCGCGGTGGAGCTCCCAGACCGCGATCACGACGGCCGCGGCGACGACGAACATGAACGCCGTCTTCCAGATCAGCAGGGTCGCCAGGATCAGCGCGACCAGCACCACAGCGCTGGCGATGGAGACCGGCACGTTGCGGCCGGAGCGCCCGTGGTCCTGGGCGGACGCGGGCGGTGCGGAGGTCATCAGGGGGCTGTCAGCTGAGTGCTCAGACCTCGAGCAGCTCGGCTTCCTTGTGCTTGAGCAGCTCGTCGATGGCATCGGTGTGCTTCTTGGTGAAGCCGTCGAGCCGCTTCTCGGCGCCGGTGACGTCGTCCTGGCCGGCCTCGTGGTCCTTCTCGAGCTTCTCCAGCTGCTGCTTGGCGTGGCGGCGCAGGTTGCGGACGGCGACCCGGCCCTCCTCGGCCTTGTGACGGGCGACCTTGATGTACTCCTTGCGGCGCTCCTCGGTCAGCTCGGGGAAGACGCAGCGCAGCATCTTGCCGTCGTTGGCGGGGTTGACGCCGAGGTCGGAGTCGCGGATGGCGCGCTCGATGTTGCCGATCGCGCCCACGTCGTACGGCGAGACGAGGATGATCCGCGCCTCCTGCGACGTGAACGACGCGAGGCTCTGGATCGGGGTCGGCGTGCCGTAGTAGTCGACCATGATCTTGCTGAACATCGCCGGGTTGGCGCGGCCGGCTCGGATCGCGGAGAACTCCTCGCGCGTCGCCTCTACCGACTTGTCCATCTTGCTGTCGGCCTCGTTGAGGATGTCGTTGATCACGCGTGTTCTTCCTTTCCCTGCCCGCTAGTCGGCGGTGACGAACGTGCCAATCTTCTCACCCTGCACGACGCGCAGGATGTTGCCCCGTTCTCCGAGGCCGAAGACGATCAGCGGCAGCCGGTTCTCCATGCAGAGGGCGAACGCCGTGGCGTCTGCGATCCGCAGGTTGTTCTGCAGCGCCTCCTGGAACGTGAGCGAGTCGTACTTGGTCGCCGTGGGGTCGAGCTTGGGGTCGGCGCTGTAGACGCCGTCCACCCCCTCCTTGGCCATCAGGACCACCTCGCACTTGGTCTCCAGCGCGCGTTGGGCGGCCACGGTGTCGGTGGAGAAGAACGGCATGCCGGCACCGGCACCGAAGATGACGACGCGGCCCTTCTCCATGTGCCGGATGGCGCGGCGCGGGATGTAGGGCTCGGCGACCTGACCCATCGCGATCGCGGTCTGGACCCGGGTCTCCACCCCCTCCTTCTCGAGGAAGTCCTGGAGCGCCAGGCAGTTCATCACCGTGCCGAGCATGCCCATGTAGTCGGCCCGGGAGCGGTCCATGCCCCGCTGCTGCATCTGCGCGCCGCGGAAGAAGTTGCCACCGCCGACCACGATGCACACCTCGACGCCCGACCGGGCCACCTCGGCGATCTCGGTCGCGATGCCGTGCACGACGTCGGGGTCCACGCCGACCTTGCCACCACCGAACACCTCACCGGACAGCTTGAGCAGGACACGGTGGTAGGCGGTCACAGGGCGGCTCCTCGGGGTCGACGGAAGATCGGGTCGGTCAGGACATGGAAAAGCCGGCTGCGGATGCTCGCGTGAGTCATCAGCAACCGGCCTCCCATGTCAGGTCACACCTTAGACGAGACCCTCGTGGGTCGAGATCAGGCTCCGACCTCGAAACGGGCGAACCGCTTGACGGTGGTGCCGGCCTCGTCGAGCACCGCCTTGACCGACTTCTTGTTCTCGGTCACAGAAGGCTGCTCCAGCAGGACGACGTCCTTGAAGAAGCCGTTGAGCCGGCCCTCGGTGATCTTGGCGATCGCCTGCTCGGGCTTGCCCTCCTCGCGGGAGGTCGCCTCCGCGATCTGGCGCTCGTGCTCCACGACGTCGGCGGGGACCTCCTCACGGGTGAGGTACTGCGGGCGCATGGCCGCGACCTGCTTGGCCGCACCGCGCGCGGCCTCGGCGTCGCCGTCGTACTAGACGAGGACGCCGATCGCCGGCGGCAGGTCGGCGGCGCGCTTGTGCAGGTAGGCCACGACCGGGCCGTCGAAGTGGACGTACTGGCCGAGCTCGATCTTCTCGCCGATGGAGATGGCGAGGCCCTCGACGACCTCCTCGACCGACTGTCCCTCGACGTCGACCTTCTTCAGGGCCTCGACGTCGGCCGGGGCGCTCGCCGAGGCGGCGTCGGCGATCTTCTGCGCGGCCGCGATGAAGTCGGCGCTCTTGGCGACGAAGTCGGTCTCGCACTTGAGCTCGACGAGGACGCCGGCCGAGTGGACCACGAGACCTGCGGTGGCCTCACGCTCGGCGCCGCGCTTCTGGACCTTCGCGGCACCCTTGGTACGGAGGATGTCGATCGCGGCGTCGAAGTCGCCGTCGGCCTCCTCGAGGGCCTTCTTGGAGTCCATCATCCCGGCACCGGTCATGTCCCGGAGCTTCTTGACGTCCGTGGCGGAGAAGTTCGCCATGCTGCTACCTGCCTCTCAGGTGTCTAGGGGGTACGCCGTGGCGCGCTCGTCGGGGACGGGCGCGCCGGCGGCGTGGGTGTGGCTCAGGCCTCGGGAGACTCGGCGGTCTCCGCGGTGGCGGGGGCCTCGGTCGCCTCAGCGGCGTCGGAGGCCTCGACGGCCTCCAAGACCTCGGTCGGCTCAGCGGTCTCGGCCGTCTCAGCGGTCTCGGTCTCTGAGGTCTCGGTCTCGGCCGGCGCGGTGGTGGCAGCCTCGACGGTCACCTCGGCGGGCGAGGTGGTCTCGGCCTCGGCAGTGACCTCGGCGGCCTCGGCAGCGGGCTCCTCGGTGACCTCGGCAGTGACCTCGGCAGCCTCGGTCGCCTCGGCGGCGGCGCCGGTGCTCTCGGAGGCGGGCGTCTCGGCCGCAGCGTCACCGGTGGCGGTCGCGGCGGCCTGCTCGGCGTCGCCACCGAGGAGCTCGCGCTCCCACTCGGCCAGCGGCTCCTCGGCGCCCACGGCGGCCTCGGCGTCACCGGTCTTCACACCGGAGCGGGCGATCAGGCCCTCCGCGACGGCGTCGGCGACCACCCGGGTCAGCAGGCCGACGGCGCGGATCGCGTCGTCGTTGCCCGGGATCGGGAAGTCGACCAGGTCGGGGTCGCAGTTGGAGTCCAGGATCCCGATGATCGGGATGTGGAGCTTGCGGGCCTCCTCGACGGCGAGGTGCTCCTTGTTGGTGTCGACGATC
>JAHEXO010000261.1 GCA_023252065.1 Nocardioides sp.
AGGAAGTACGAGCAAGCAGGCCCCGGGACCTCGAATTGGGGCTCGTAGTCCGGGAGCGTGACTTCATCCAGCCAGCAGAGCGCGAGCCAGCACTCACCTGGGGAGTCGAATCGCAGTTGGACGTGAGGTGTCAACGAGCGCAGCTGGTTCACCCAGCGATACCCCCTGAACCTGGTATCAGCCTCACGACTGATATCGGCCAGGGTGAAGTCTGCGACCTTCATCATCATGCACATGGCTGCAAAGGCCGGGCGCCGAGGCAGCTGCATCCCGAGATCGCAGATGGTGCGGAGCTTGGAGGTCACCCGCAGCCCGTCGAGATCGGCGACCTCCTTGGGCAGAAGCATGCGTTCGCCGCTGCGAACGGCCGACCGCCGTACCCGGTTGCCGGGCGACCGGAACACGTCGATGTCCGGGACACGCAGGTGGTCGCCAGGGGCCAGCACCATCGGTGCCATGTGTAGCCAGGCAGCTGTCCGGTCTGTGATCACCGCATCTGCAGGTACGACGAGCCGCGCGCAGGAGATCCGCAGCTCGAGGCTGTCGGGCAGCTGGGCGACATGGAGCACGCCTCGCAGGGGGCTCACGAGCAAGCCATCTCGTAGGTATCGAGCGAGCCGCGCCGGCGTCACGCCGGCGGCGAGCGCCTCGGGGCGCATGAAGGGTCGATCGAGAGGAAGCAATGCCTCCGGTCCGAGAAATACGGGAGCAGCCATCCGACGAGCCTTGCCGAAGTCGTCTGCCGAGCTCGGCGACGCCAAGGCGCCTTGTGGATAACCCGTTCTCCGGCGTGACACAAACGCCGGGTCAGCGCACTCTGACGTGACACAAACGCCAGGTCAGCGTCTATCGGCGTGACACAAACGCCGGGTCAGCTCAGGGCGGAGCCCGTCTTGTACTGGGAGAAGGGCACGTTCCAGTCGCCGTAGCCGTTGGTGAGGGTCATCATCTTCGAAGACCCGGTGTAGACCACCACGTCACCGATCTGGGAGTGCCGGTAGAGCCAGCCGGCGTTGGCGGTGCTCATCCCGGTGCAGCCGTGGGAGACGTTGGCGTGCCCCTGCGAGGCCACCGACCAGGGCGCCGCGTGCAGGAACTCACCGGAGTAGGTCAGCCGCATGGCGTACTCGACGTCCTTGAGGTTGTAGCCCAGCGCGCTGTTGGGGTCGATGCCGATGGTCTCGGAGTTCATCGTCTGGTAGCGGTCCTTCTCGACGATCACCTTGGTGCCCGACCGGGTGGTGAAGCCCGGCATGCCGGTGGTGACCGGGATCGTCCGGGTCAGGTGACCGTTGTCGAAGACCCGCAGCTGGTCGGTCGCGATGTTGACCTTGTAGACGTGGGAGGCACCGATGGTGAACGACGAGGAGCGGTCGAGCTGGCCGTAGATGCCGTGGCCGGCCGGCACGCCGTTGATGTCGGCGTTCACGGTGACCCGGGTGTCCGGCTTCCAGTACGACGCCGGGCGCCAGTGCACCTCGTTGTCGCTGATCCAGTGCCACGAGCCCCGCTGAGCGGGCTTGGCGACCACCTGGAGGTGCTTCTCGATCGACGCGTGGTCGGTCACCGGGACGTCGAACTTCACGATCACCGGCATGCCGACACCGACCGTCTCGCCGGCCAGCGGCGCGAACGACGGGTAGGTCTGCTGCGCCAGCGTCAGGGGCTGGGTCCGGAACCGGGTGCGACGCGTGACGGTCTTGCCGCTGGTGTCCTGCGCGGTGCTGGTCACGACGTACGTCGTGCCGGGCTCGAGCAGCGCTGCGGCGGTCCAGGAGGACCCGTCGTCGGAGATCTTCCCGGCGACCGCACCGGCCTTGGACTCCACCCGCACCGCGGTGAGGGTGCCCTGCTCGGCCGTCACCTGCAGCCGGCGGTCGACCGGTACGTCGGTGGCACCACGGCGGACGTTGCTGTGCAGCACCGCCACGGCGGCCTGCGGGGTGGCCGGACTGCTGCCGAGGACGTCATGGAGCCCGCTGTCGGCCCCCGTGTCGGGGTGGTTGAGGCTGCTCCCGCTGCCACATCCCGCGAGCGCGACTGAGAGCGCGACGAGGGCTGCGGGCACCAGCGAGCGGCGCGAGCGGACGAACGACATGGCACTCCCGGGCGAAGGAAACGGTCTCGATCCAGCGTAACCCGGCCGTCCCAGAGATCCTGGAATCGCCGAGCCCCCCGGACCCTTACGTCATGAAGACGCGCGCCGAGCCGTACGGGTTGCGAAACCGACGAGACGAGATCAGTGAGCGTGCTCGCCGCGGTAGTACTCGAAGACCCAGCCCGAGAGCGCCACGGCGCCGAGCCCGAACCCGATGATCACCAGCCACCACGCGGCGATCGCCACGGCGTAGACGATGACCCCGAGCGAGGCGGCGCACCACAGCGGCCACCACGAGTAGGGCGGGAAGAAGCCGAGCTCACCGGCTCCGTCGGCGATCTCGGCGTCCTTGCGGTCCTCCGGACGGGCGTCCATCTTGGCCGCGTGGAAGCCGAGGTAGAGGGTCACCATGGCGGCCAGCAGCGTGGTCATCACCAGCGCCGAGGTGCCGGTCCAGTCGCCGGCGATGAGCCAGTAGGCCGGGCTGACCACGACGAAGAACGCCGTGGTGATCGCGAAGATCCAGGCTTCGACTCTCACGACTCGTCCCCGTCCATCTGCTCACGCAGGTGCTCCGCGCGGCCCTCCACGTCGGGCGCGTCGGCAGGACCGGCGTTGGCCATCGCGAAGTTGTCCTCCATCTCGATCGCCGCGACCTCCGGATGGTGGAGGTCGAAGGCCGGCGACTCGGAACGGATGCGCGGGATGCTCTCGAAGTTGTGGCGCGGCGGCGGGCACGACGTGGCCCACTCCAGGGACCTGCCCCAGCCCCACGGGTCGTCGGTCTCGACCAACGGCGCGTTGCGGGAGATCCAGACGTTGTAGAGGAACGGGAACGTCGACGCGCCCAGCAGGAATGCCCCGACGGTGGAGACCTGGTTGAGGGTCGTGAAGCCGTCTTGCGGCAGATAGTCGGCGTAGCGACGGGGCATGCCCTCGACACCGAGCCAGTGCTGGACCAGGAACGTGGTCTGGAAGCCGATGAACAGCATCCAGAAGTGGACCTTGCCGAGCCGTTCGTCGAGCATCCGGCCGGTCATCTTCGGCCACCAGTAGTAGAAGCCCGCGAACATCACGAACACCACGGTGCCGAAGACGACGTAGTGGAAGTGGGCCACCACGAAGTAGGAGTCGGAGACGTGGAAGTCGAGCGGCGGGCTGGCCAGGATGACGCCGGTCAGGCCACCGAACAGGAACGTGACCAGGAACCCGATCGTCCAGAGCATGGGGGTGTCGAAGGATATGGATCCCCCCCACATCGTGCCTATCCAGTTGAAGAACTTGACGCCTGTCGGAACGGCGATCAGGAACGTCATGCCGGAGAAGAACGGCAGGTCGACCTTGCCGGTGACGAACATGTGGTGGGCCCACACCGCGACCGACAGGATCGCGATGGCCAGGGTGGCCCCGACCAGGCCGACGTAGCCGAAGATCGGCTTGCGGCTGAAGACCGGGATGATCTCGGAGACGATGCCGAAGAACGGCAAGGCGATGATGTAGACCTCGGGATGGCCGAAGAACCAGAACAGGTGTTGCCACAGGATCGGCCCGCCGTGGGCCGTGTCGAACACATGGGCCCCCAGTCTTCGATCGGCCTCGAGCGAGAGCAGCGCGCCGGCCAGCACGGGGAACGCGATCAGCACCAGCAGGCTGGTGATCATCGTGTTCCACACGAAGATCGGCATCCGGAACATGGTCAGGCCGGGTGCGCGCATGCAGATGATCGTGGTGATGAAGTTGACGGCGCCGAGGATGGTGCCGAGGCCGGCCATCCACAGGCCCATGATCCACAGGTCACCGCCGACGCTGGGCGAACGCACGGCGTCCGACAGCGGCGTGTAGGCGAACCAGCCGAAGTCGGCGGCACCGGCCGGGGTGAGGAAGCCGGAGGCGGCGATCATGCCGCCGAAGAGGAACAGCCAGTAGCTGAACATGTTGAGCCGCGGGAACGCGACGTCCGGCGACCCGATCTGCAGCGGCATGATCGCGTTGCCGAACCCGAAGAACAAGGGCGTCGCGAACAGCAGCAGCATGATCGTGCCGTGCATCGTGAACAGCTGGTTGTAGACCTCGTCGTTGACGAACTGCATGCCAGGGTTGGCCAGCTCGGCCCGCATGATCAGCGCCATCACACCGGCGATCAGGAACCACGCGAACGACGTCGTGAGGTAGAGCTTGCCGATCACCTTGTGGTCGGTGGTGGTCAGGACCTTGACGATCGACTGACCGATCTCGCGCCGCGGTCGCGCCAGCTGGGTGGGCGCCGTGGTGGCGGTCATTGCGAGCCTCCCTGGGATCCGAGACCGGCCTGGGTCTGGGACGTGATGCCGCCGAGCAGCGGCTGGTCGGCGACGTCACCTTGGGCCACAAGCGAGTGCAGGTAGGCCTGGAAGTCGGCGTCGCTGACGATCCTGACGTTGAAGAGCATCCGCGAGTGGTAGACCCCGCACAGCTCGTAGCACTTGCCCTTGTAGGTGCCGGTCACCATCGGCTTGATCTGGAAGTGGTTGTCCTGCTCCTT
>JAHEXO010000262.1 GCA_023252065.1 Nocardioides sp.
AGCGCTGCGAGCCGAGCGCCGGCCGCCTCCGTGGTGAGCCGGGCACCCTCGGCCGGCACCCGAGCGACGGCTTCGAGCAGGGGGCGGTAGAAGATCTTCTCGTGCAGCCGCCGCACCTCACGACGGTGCTGCGTCCACGCCTCCTCAAGCGCCTTGTCGGGCTCCTTGACGAACCCCATCGACCGGCCGATGCGGCGCAGGGACGCCTGGTCGGCCGGTACGACGTGGGTCCGGCGCAGGTGCTGGAGCTGGATGCGGTGCTCGAGGGTCCGCAGGAAGGCGTAGGAGCGGTGCAGCGACTCACCGTCCTCGCGGCCGACGTAGCCGCGGCGGGTGAGGGCGTCGAGGGCGCTCAACGTCGCCGGGTTGCGGAGCCGCTCGTCGGTGCGGCCGTGCACGAGCTGGAGGAGCTGGACGGCGAACTCGACGTCCCGCAGCCCACCGGCCCCGAGCTTCAGCTGCCGTTCGGCCTCGCGGGCGGGGATGTTCTCGAGCACCCGCCGCCGCATCGCCTGCACGTCGGTGACGAAGCCCTCACGCTCGGCCACCTGCCACACCATCGGCGAGACCAGGTCGACGAACTGCTGTCCGAGGTCGAGGTCGCCGGCGACCGGGCGGGCCTTGAGCAGGGCCTGGAACTCCCAGGTCTTGGCCCACCGCTCGTAGTAGGCGCGATGGCTGGCGAGCGTGCGTACCAGCGGCCCGGCCTTGCCCTCGGGCCGCAGGTTGGCGTCGACCGGCCAGATCGTGCCCTCGTGGGTGTGCTCGGAGCACACCTGCATCAGCAGGGACGCCAGCTGCGTCGCGACCCGGGCCGCGGCCGCCTCGTCGGCACCTTCGGCGGGCTCGAAGACGTAGAGGACGTCGACGTCGGAGACGTAGTTCAGCTCGTGTCCCCCGCACTTGCCGAGCGCGATCACCGCCAGCCGCGCCGACTCGGCCCCCTCGACCTGCGAGCGGGCGATCGCCAGGGCTGCCTCGAGGGTGCCGGCGGCGAGGTCGGAGAGCTCGGCAGCCGCGTCGTCCATGCCGAGGTGGTGGGTCAGGTCGCGGGCCGCGAGCCGGACCAGCACCCGCCGATACTCCACGCGCAGGGCGTCAGCCGCCTCGACGCGGGGCAGCGTCGCGGTCGGGTGTACGGCGTCCGGGTCGGCGCCGACGGCTCGCAGCAGCCCCGACCGCACGGCGTACGCCGCGGGGCGGGTGGAGCCGAGGAACGGGTCGGTCAGCTCACGCCACTGCTCGATGTGGCGGCTCAGGTGGTCGGTCAGGGCCTGGCTCGCGCCGAGCACGGAGAGCAGGCGCATGGCGGTGCCCTCGTCGTCGGCGAGCTCGGCGACGAGCCCGTCGCCCGCCCGCGCCGCGAGCCGGGTGAGGCCACCCAGTGCCTGGTCGGGGTCGGCGGTCCGGGCCAGGATCGCCACCAGGGGCTGGGCCTTCTCCCCGAGCGCAGCGAGCTCGTCGCCGGCGCGCTCGGAGTCCTCGAACCCCAGACGCAGGAGCTGCCGCCGAGGGCTCTCGCTGCGCGGGGTCACCGCGCCAATCTAGTCATCAGCCTCTTGCCGTGAGGGCCAGCCGCGGTGCAGACTGTTAGGAATCTTTCCTGTTCAACCGGGAGCGGCATGACGCAAGGACTGGTGGGGCCCCTGGGCGCAGGGGTCGCCGGCGTGCTCATCGCAAGCCTGCTCGCCGCGCCCGCCCTGTCGCACGGCTCGACCGGGACGCAGATCCGGGGCTACGTCCGGGTCAACCAGCAGGGCTACCTCCCTGGCGAGCCGAAGCAGGCACGGCTGATGTCGTCGGCCCGCCTGCACGCCACGCGCTACATCGTCACCGACCGGCACGGGCACCCGGTCCTGCGAGGTCGGGTGCCGGCCCGTCCGACCGGCTCCTGGAACGCGTCGTTCCCCGCGGTCTACCGGCTCGACCTCACCCGGCTCCACCGTCCGGGGCGCTACCGGATCTCGACGGCCGGTGACGTCACGACGAGCTCGCCGTGGTTCCGGGTGCTCGGCGCGGGGCCTCTCTTCGGCACCCTCCTGCGCTACGGCGTCCTCTTCGACCGCAACCAGCGCGACGGCGCGGACGTTGTGGCCGGGCCGCTGCACCGTCGCCCCTCACACCTCCGCGACCGGCATGCGTCTGTGTACGCGTGGCCGACCATGGAGCGCGGCTCCGACCTGGTCACCGACCGCCACCTGCACCGCGTCGGCGGTCCGGTCGACGTCGCCGGTGGCTGGTTCGACGCCGGTGACTACCTGAAGTTCACTCACTCGACGGCCTACGCCGACGTGCTGCTGTTCACCAGTGCCCGCCTGCTGGGACGCCGGGCTCCGAGGCCGCTGCTCGGGGAGGCGCGGTTCGGGCTGCGGTGGTTGGAGAAGATGTGGCGACCCCGCAGCCGCACGCTGCTGATGCAGGTCGGCCTCGGCTCGGGCAACCGCGCCGGCACCTTTCTGGGCGACCACGACCTCTGGCGACTCCCCCAGGCCGACGACCGCGACACCCGGCACCTCGACCGGTTCGTCTCCCACCGGCCCGTCTTCCGGTCGGCACCACCGGGTCACCTGATCAGCCCCAACCTCGTGGGCCGGGTCTCGGCGTCGTTCGCCCTGGCCGCCCTCCAGGACGCGGGTCGCTCCCCGGCCCGCGCGCGCCGCGAGCTGCACGACGCCACGTCTCTCTACGCCCGGGCCGCCACGGCCCGTCCGCCCCGTCCGCTGGTGACCGCACTTCCCCACGCGTTCTACCCGGAGTCGACCTGGCGCGACGACATGCAGCTCGGAGCGGCGGAGATCGCGCTCGCCGCCCACCGCCTCGGACGCCCGGCCGCGCCCTACCTGCGCGACAGCGCCCGCTTCGCCCGTGCCTTCATCGCCCACGGTGTCGGCGACACCCTCAACCTCTATGACACCGGCGCGCTCGCCGACGCCGCTCTCGCAGACGCCCTCCGGACCGTGCCCCACGGGTCGCTCGCCGTCACCCGGCGCGACCTCGTGGCCGACCTCGCCCACCAGATCGAGCACGGCGTCGCGCATGCCCGTCGTGACCCGTTCGGGGCGGCCGAGCCCGTCGACGAGTTCGATGCCAACTCGCACACGTTCGGACTGATCGCCACGGTCGGTCTCTACGACTCGCTCACCCACAGCCGGCGGTTCCAGGGTTTCGCGAGCCTCCAACGCACCTGGCTGCTGGGTGGCGACCCGTGGGGCGTGACCGCCATGGTGGGCGTCGGACACACGTTCCCCCTGTGCATGCAGCACCAGGTCGCCAACCTCTCCGGCAGCCTCGACGGCACCGCACCGGTCGACGTCGGCGCCGTGGTGAACGGCCCCAACGGGCGGGACAACTTCGAGGGCGGCCTCGGCGGCTTCCAGGACGGGATGCGCCACTGCACCACGGCCTCCCGCGATCTCCGGCGCTTCGACGGTCACCGCAGCCGCTACGTCGACGACGTACGGGCCTGGCAGACCGACGAGCCGGCCCTGGACATGACCGGCGCGGCGATCATCGCGGCCGCGGCCCAGCTACGGCTCCACCCGCACGCGAAGGTCGCCCCCGTGCGAGGTGCGCGATGAGACCCGGCACCCCACGCATGCTGCGCGGCATCAACGACCGCGCCGCCCTCGACCTGCTCATCGAGCACGGTCCGCTCTCCCGCACCCGGCTCGGAGAGCTGACCGGCCTGTCGAAGCCGACCGCGTCGCAGCTCCTCTCCCGGCTGGAGACCGCCGGGCTGGTGGTGGCCAGCGGCAGCTCGCAGGGCGGTCCGGGCCCGCGGGCCCAGCTGTACGACGTGAACCCGGGCGCCGGTCACGTGGCGGCGATGGACGTCACCCCGGCCCGCATCGTGTCGGCGGTCGCCGACATCACCGGCCGGATCGTCGGGGAGCACGAGCTGCGCACCCCGCGCCGTCCCGGCCCCGACGCGGTCACCCATGTCCTGGGCGCTCTCGAGGGCGTCACCGCCGCGGCCGGGCTCGAGACCTCCGACCTGCTGCACCTCGCGATCGGCACCCCGGGCGCCTTCGACCCCCGCACCCGTCGTCTGCGCTACGCCCGCCACCTGCCCGGCTGGCACGACCCCGACCTGCTCGACCGGCTCGCCGACGCCACCGGCCTGCCCGTCCACGTCGACAACGACGTCAACCTGGCCGCCGTGGCCGAGCTCACCTCCGGCCGGGCGAGGGGCGTCGACGACTTCGTGCTGCTCTGGGTCGACGAGGGGCTCGGTGCCGCCGTCGTCATCGGCGGCCGGCTCTACGGCGGGGTCACCGGCGGCGCCGGTGAGGTGGGCTTCCTGCCGCTGCCCGGCACGCCGCTGGTGCGCGACGTACGCCGTGGCAACGCGGGGGCCTTCCAGGAGCTGGCCGGCGGGCCGGCCGTGCGCGCCCTGGCGCGCTCCCTCGGTCTGCGCGCGACGACCGCGCAGGCAGCCGTGCAGGCCGCGACCGAGTCTCCGGGGCCGGGCGACGAGCTCCTGGCGACGCTGGGCCACCGGCTCGCCGTCGGCGTCGCCGCGATGGTCGCCGTCCTCGACCCGGCGCTGGCCGTGCTCTCCGGCTCCATCGGCCTCGCGGGGGGCGAGCGGCTCCGCGCCGTCGTCGCCGAGG
>JAHEXO010000263.1 GCA_023252065.1 Nocardioides sp.
CGCGACGGGGCGACGTTCGAGAAGCCGCCGTTGCGCTGGTCGGTCCACTGCATGGGGGTGCGTACGGCGAGGCGTCCGTCGATGGCGAGGTTCTCGCCCATCCCGATCTCCTCGCCGTAGAACAGCACCGGCGTGCCGGGGAGCGAGAAGAGCAGGCTGTAGACCATCCGGATACGACGCGGGTCGCCGTCCAGCATGGGCGGCAGCCGGCGACGCAGGCCGCGACCGTAGAGCTGCATCTCGGGGTCCGGCCCGAAGGCCGCGAAGACCTCGTCGCGCTGTGAGTCGGAGAGCTTGTCGAGGGTGAGCTCGTCGTGGTTGCGCACGAAGGTCGCCCACTGCGACTCCGTGGAGATGGCCGGTCGCTGCCGGAGGGCCCGGGCGAGGGGGCGGGCGTCCTGCCGGGCCATCGAGAGGTAGAGGTTCTGCATCCCGATGAAGTCGAACTGCATGGTCAGCTCGTTGCCCTCCTTGCCGCCGAAGAACAGCTTCTGGTCGCGGTGCGGCAGGTTCACCTCGCCGAGCAGGATGCCGTCACCGGTACGCCTTCCCACGAACGACCGCAGGTGGCGCAGGAACTCGTGCGGGTCTGGGAAGCGGTCCAGCTCCGCCTGGTCGACACCGGTGGTCTCGATCATGAACGGCACGGCGTCCACCCGGAAGCCGGAGATCCCCAGCTCCAGCCAGAAGCCCATCGCCTTGACGATCTCGTCGCGGACGCGTGGGTTGGTGATGTTGAGGTCGGGCTGCGTGCGGTAGAAGCGGTGGAGGTACCACTCCTCGGTCTTCTCGTCGTACTCCCAGATGCTGTCCTCCTGGTCGGGGAACGCGACCTCGTCCTTCGTGCTCGGCGGCTCGGTGTCACGCCAGACGTAGAAGTCGCGGTACGGCGAGGTCCTGCTCGAGCGCGCGGCTCGGAACCACGGGTGCTGGTCGGAGGTGTGGTTGACGACCAGGTCGATGATCACCCGCATCCCGCGGTCGCGGGCGGTGCGGACGACCTCCACGAAGTCGCCGGCACTGCCGAGCCGCGGGTCGACGCCGTAGTAGTCGGTGATGTCGTAGCCGTCGTCGCGGTCCGTCGTCGGGTGGAACGGCATCAGCCACAGGCAGGTCACCCCCAGCTCGGCAAGGTGGTCGAGACGTTCGGCGAGTCCGGTGAAGTCGCCCATCCCGTCGTCGTTCCAGTCCATGAACGTCTGCACGTCCAGGCAGTAGATGACCGCCGTCTTCCACCACATGTCGCTCGTGTCCGTGATGCGCATGCGTCTCCTTCGTCGGGGGACGGCTACGTACCCACGCCGGCTCCTTGCACCCCGTGGCCAGATCAGGTCGACTGAGTCACTGATGACCACGTTCACCGACCTCCACCACGGCCGCCTCCCGCTGCTGCTGCCGAACGCCTGGGACCTGCCCTCGGCCCTCGCCTTCCTCGCCGAGGGCTACCCGGCGATCGGCTCCACGAGCTTCGGCGTGAGCTCGAGTCTCGGCCGGCCGGACGGCAGCCGCGCCGCGCGCGAGGCCAACCTGCTGCTCGCCGACCGACTCCGGCCCCTGCCGGTCTTCATCAGCGTCGACGTCGAGGACGGCTACTCCGACGACCCCGACGAGGTCGCGGCCTACGTCGCCGAGGTGGACGCCGACGGGGTGAACCTCGAGGACAGCACCGACGGGCGGCTCGTCGAGCCGGTCGCGTTCGCCGCCAAGGTCGCCGCCGTCAAGGCCCGCACCCCCGACGTGTTCGTCAACGCGCGGGTGGACACCTACTGGTTCCACCAGGACGACAGCGTCGAGGCGACGGTCGCGCGCGCCGCGGCATACGTCGAGGCCGGTGCCGACGGCGTGTTCGTGCCGGGGCTGAGCGATTCCGAGACGTTGCGGGCGGTCACGTCCGCGCTCGAGGTCCCGGTGAACGTGCTGGCGATCCCGGGCCGGACCCTCGCCGAGCTCGGGGACCTCGGCGTACGACGGGTCAGCACCGGCTCCCTCCCCTACCGCGCCGCGCTCGAGGCCGCCGTCCGCGCAGCAGCCGCAGTGCGCGACGGCATCGAGCCACCCCCGGCGGGGACCTACTCCGACCTCCAGGCCCGCCTCGTCGCCTTTGACTCAGGGTCGGCCTGAGCCGACCCCGGCCCGCCTACGCGGGCTGGAAGACCGCGACGGTGTTGCCGTCGGGGTCCTTGAACCAGGCTGACCGTCCGACGCCCGCCGTGGTGACGATGTGGTCGACGGTCTTGAACGTCCCGAAGTCGTACTCCTCGAACTCCACGCCGTTGGCGACGAGGCCGGCCACGTCGTTCTCGATGTCGCTCGACCAGAAGCGCACCTGCGTGTGGTCGGCCGCGTTCCCGCTGGCGCGTCCGTACACCAGCAGTGAGGTGCCGTCGCCGCAGTCGAAGAGCAGGTGGTTCTTGATCGTCTCCGGGGAGAGGGCGAGCCCCACCCTCTCCTCGTAGAAGCGCCGACTGCGCTCGAGGTCGGTCGAGACAAGGACGGCCGAAGCACGGTTCTCGGCGAGCATGACGATCGCCCCCTACGACACGAGGCTGGCGACGTCGAACACGGTCTCGTTGGGAGGGCCGGCGAAGCCGCCCGCGATCCCGGCCTGCATGCGAGGCATCAGGATGCCGTCACGGAAGGACTCCCAGCTCTGCTGGGACTCGTGCACGGCCACGATCGTCCAACCTTCAGCCGACGGACCAGCCGCATGGAAGATCTGGCCCTCGGGGAGGCCGGTCGGCGGGTGCACTGCCGCGATGGACGCTTCGTAGTTCTCCTGGGTGCCGCCAGGGAATTGGTGGATGACTCCGTAGGGCATGACCGGCTCCGCTCATCGTCCGAGACTAGTATTTTCGTACGAAAAGAAATATACTCACCTTCATGGCTCCGTCAACCCCTCCCGCCCATGAGTTCCTCGGACCCGACGAGTGGGAGTCATGGGGAGCCTTGTTGATGCTGAACCGCACGGTGCTCCAGGAGCTCGACACCCAGCTCCGCCGGCAGCACGACCTGGCGATCACGGAGTTCGACGTCCTGATCACCTTGTTCAACTCACCCGATAACCGGTTGCGCATGTCGGAGCTCGCAGGGCAGGTCATGCTCAGTCCCGCCGGTGCGACTCACCTGGTGACCCGCCTCGAGCGGGACGGTCTGGTGCGTCGTGAGGTCGACCCCGCGGACGGCCGGAAGTGGTTCGCGGTGCTGACCCGTGAGGGCGACGACGCCCTGAAGGCGGCCAGGCCCACGCACAACGACGTGCTGCGCCGCACGCTCGTGGCTGCCACGTCACCCACGGACCGGCGACGGCTGCGCCAGATCTGGAAGCGGCTGTCGGCGGCGACCGGCGAGGGTGCCGGGTGATCGGGTCATCAGCGGATACCCCCTTGGGGTTCGCGGTTACCGTGGGTGCATGCGCCGCACGTGGGCTCGCGGGCCGGCGGAGGCCCCACCGACGGAGCCGCCGGGTCGTCCCGACGACGGCCGTCCCGTCGGTCGTCGCGTCGTCCTCGGCCTGCTCGGGGTGGGCGCGCTCGGGATCGTCACCGGCACCCGTGCGCAGAGCGGGCTGTCGTCGTTCCTGGCACCGATCCAGCTGCGTGACCCGACCGGCCTGACGTCGCTGCTCCCGGTCGGCAACACGTTCCGCTACTACTCCGTGACCGGAGGCGTGCCGACCCGCGACGCGACGTCCTACCGCCTCACGGTCAACGGTCTGGTCGAGCACCCGACCACGCTCACCCTGGCCGACCTCCAGGCCATGCCCCAGACGGCACTGGTCCGCGACTTCCAGTGCGTGACCGGGTGGCGGGTGCCGCAGGTGCACTGGAGCGGCGTACGACTCTCGACCATCCTCGACCACGCCGGTGTCCGGGCCGAGGGTCAGGCGCTCCGGCTCACGTCGTTCGACGGCACCTACACCGACAGCCTGACTCTCGACCAGGCCCGGCTGCCCGACGTCATCGTCGCTCTGCGGATGCTCGGCGGCGAGGTCAGCCACGACCACGGCGGACCGGTGCGGCTATACGTCGCACCGATGTACGGCTACAAGAGCGTGAAGTGGCTCTCCGGCATCGAGGTGACCAGCACGGTCGTCCCGGGCTACTGGGAGCACCGCGGGTACGACGTCGACGGGTTCGTCGGCAGGTCCAACGGGCGAGGCGTCGATGAGCCCACCTGAGGGCGAGGTACCCGAGGCCGGGCAGACCGTCGCCCGGTTCGCCCAGGCGTCGCGGTGGGTGCACTGGCTCACCGCGATCTTCATGGGCGTCTGCATGCTGACCGCCCTGGTGCTCTACAACGGCTCGATCATGATGCTCGTCGGCCACCGCTACGCGGTCGAGCAGCTACACGTCTACTCCGGCTTCGCCCTTCCGATCCCCATCCTCGCGGGGATCGTCAGCCGCTCCTACCGCGACGACGCGGGGCGGCTGAACCGGTTCACGTCCCGGGACTGGGCCTGGCTGCGCTCGCGCACCCGGCGCGACGGCACGATCGAGGTCGGCAAGTTCAACGCCGGGCAGAAGCTCAATGCCTCGCTGTCGGCCGGCTCGATCGGGGTCCTCCTGATCTCCGGAGTGGTCATGTACTAC
>JAHEXO010000264.1 GCA_023252065.1 Nocardioides sp.
GGGCGCGCGCGAAGTCTGCGAACTCCTGCTCGGCTCTCATCGTCCTCCTCGTCTGGTGCCTACCCTCTCTTCGACGCCCCAACCGGCCCCGGTGTGGCAACCCGGCGAACGTAGGCTCGGCAGCGTGCGTGAGGGGAGTGACGAGTCGGTGAGCTGGTCGGTGGCCGACCTCGGTTCCCAGCACGGGCGCACGGCCCTGGTCACCGGCGTGACCGTGGGCGGCATCGGCTACCACGTCGCGCTGGAGCTCGCGCGCGCCGGCGCCCGGGTCGTGCTGGCCGGACGCACTCCCGGCCGGCTGGCCGCCACGGAGGAGTCGATCCTCGGGGAGGTGCCGACGGCCTCGCTCGAACGCCTGGTGGTCGACCTCGCGTCGCTCGCGTCGGTGCGTGAGGCTGCCTCCCAGGTGAGCGAGCCGCTCGACCTGGTCGTGAACAACGCCGGCGTGATGGCACCGCCCTACCGACGCACCATCGACGGCTTCGAGAGCCAGCTCGCGACCAACCACCTCGGACCTTTCCTGCTGACCGGGCTGCTGCTGCCGCGGCTGCGCGACGGGGGCCGGGTGGTCGCCGTGTCGAGCAACGCCCATCGGATGGCCAGACGTGCTCCGCTGGGCGACCCGACGCAGAAGCCGAGCCCCTACCTGCGCTGGGTCGTCTACGGGCAGACCAAGCTGGCGAACCAGCTCTTCACCTTCGAGCTCGACCGCCGCCTCCGTGCCGCCGCCCGTGACGTCTCGGCGCTCGCCGCGCACCCCGGCTACGCCGGGACCCACCTGGTGGCCAACGGCCGGTTCGGCCGGTCCAGCGGCGGCCTTGCCTCGCTCTACGACGCGGTGATGCGAGCCACCGGGCAGCCGCCGGCCGCCGGCGCCCTGTCGGTCCTGATGGCCGCGACCGCCGACCTCCCGGGCTCGACGTACGTCGGTCCGTCCGGGCTCGGCGAGTGGTACGGCGCTCCGCAGGTCACCGGCTGCTCCGCCCTCGCCCGGGACCCGGAGGCCGCCCGGCGGTTGTGGGAGCTCAGCGAAGAGGTCACCGGGATCCACTACCCCTGACCCCCGGTTTGCGCGACGCTGCCGTCGGGGAAGAGACCTGCGGCACCGGGCGTTGTGGGGTCACCGGCCGGCGAGATCGACCGAGCACCAGTGACAGGAGTCGCGATGACGGACGGGTCGGTCGAGGGCGCGGGTCTGCGCACCCCCTGGCGGCGACGACAGTTCGCGACCCCGGTGCGGGCGTTCCTGAAGACCGAGTCGGGCAGTGCGGGCATCCTCGTCGCCGCGATCGTCGTCGCCCTCCTCTGGGCCAATGTCGGAGACAGCTACGAGCGGCTCTGGACGACGCCGTTCGGGATCCGGCTCGGCGACCACGGCGTCACCCGCGACCTGCGGACCTGGGTGAACAGCGGGCTGATGACGTTCTTCTTCCTCGTGGTCGGCCTCGAGGCGCGTCGCGAGATCGACCTCGGCGACCTGCGCGACCGCAGCCGCTTCTTCCTGCCCGTGGCTGCCGGCCTCTTCGGCATGGTCGTGCCGGTCGCGCTCTACCTCGCGGTCAACGCCGGCGGCGCGGGCGCCGACGGGTGGGGCGTCGCGATGTCGACCGACACGGCCCTGGCGCTGGGACTCCTCGTCCTGGTCGGGTACGACGTCCCCGACCGGGTCCGAACCTTCTTGCTGACGGTGTTCGTGGTCGACGACATCGTGGCGCTGCTGGTCATCGCCGTGATGTACACCGACCACGTCCACGTCGGGTACCTCCTTCTCTCGGTGGCCCTCTACGTCGCCCTCCTCGTGGCCAAGCGGTTCCACGTGCTCAACACGACGGCGGTGTTCGCCGCCGGCGTCGTGATCTGGTTCTGCATGCTCGCCAGCGGCGTCGACCCCGTGATCACGGGCCTGGCCATCGGCCTCACGGCCGCGGCGTACACGCCGGCGCGCGGCGACCTCGAGGAGGCCAGCGGGCTGTTCCGCCAGTTCCGCGAGGAGCCCACGCCCGACCTGGCCCGCAACGCCGCCGTCGGGCTCACCCGCACCCTGTCTCCCAACGACCGGCTGCAGCGCTTCTACCACCCCTGGACCAGCTATGTGATCGTGCCGCTGTTCGCCCTGGCCAACGCCGGCATCGAGATCGACGGCGCCTTCCTACGACGCGCGCTGACCTCGCCGATCACCCTCGGCATCGTGCTGGGCTACGTCGTCGGCAAGCCGGTCGCGGTGGTGTCGGCGTCGTGGGCGATCGCGCGGATCACGCACGGCCGCGTGCAGCCGGCCGTCGGCTGGGCCTCGGTGGCCGGCAGCGGCACGATCGCGGGCATCGGCTTCACCGTGTCCTTCCTGATCGCCACGCTGGCGTTCGACGGAGACCTCCTCGCCGAGGCCAAGATCGGGGTGCTGGCCGCGGCAGCGCTCGCGTCGGCTGCGACCTGGGTGGTCTTCCGGATCACCGCCCTGCTGCCGGCCGATCGCCGTACCGAGGCGCTGTTCGGCCGCGCCGAGCAGCTGGTCGACCTCGCGTTCGACGTCGACCCGGAGCGCGACCACATCCGCGGGCCGCTGGAGGCGCCGGTCACCGTCGTCGAGTACGGCGACTTCGAGTGCCCCTACTGCGGTCAGGCCGAGCCGGCCGTCCGCGCCATCCTGGGCGAGCAGGACGTCCGCTTCGTGTGGCGGCACCTCCCGCTGCCCGACGTGCATCCCCGGGCCGAGCTGGCCGCGCAGGCCGCCGAGGCAGCCGGGGAGCAGGGGAAGTTCTGGGAGATGCACGACCTGCTGCTCGCCCGCCAGGACCACCTGATGAAGCCCGACCTGCTCGCCTACGCCGAGGAGCTCGGCCTCGACGTCCCCCGCTTCGGCAAGGAGCTCTACAAGCATGTCCACGCCGGCCGGGTCGGTCAGGACGTCGAGTCCGCGGACATCAGCGGCGTGTCGGGCACTCCGACGTTCTTCGTCAACGGGCGCCGCCACTACGGCGCGTACGACGTCGCGTCGCTGACCGCGGCGATCGCCACCGCCCGCGACCGGGCCCGGATCAGGACGTAGCAGTCGCCCCCTGGTCGCTGACCCACATCCCGATCAGCCCCCGGAAGTGGGCGAGGAACTTCTCCTGCTCGTGGGGCGGGTAGGTCGCCTGCACGGTCTCGACCAGCAGGCGGTCGAAGTCCGAGCCCGACACCCACTGCCGGACCAGGTCGTCGAGGTGACCCAGGTGCTCGGCGCACCACTCGTGGTAGCGGTCGGTCTCGAAGTGCTGGTCGGCGAGCGCGAGGTAGGCGTCGAGCTTCTCGTCGTAGGTGCGCTCGGAGTCGGCGATCTCGAAGTACGGCGTCATCCGCAGGTCGACGTTGGGGCGGCGGCTGGTGACCAGGCAGTACGTCGACCACTTCACCAGCGCCGAGATCGCCCACGGGAAGTAGTAGTGGAGGCTGGTGACCGCGACGTCCGGGCAGGCGTTGGCGTAGTCGATCGGGTAGACCTCGTCGCCCTTCACCAGCATCTCGCAGGAGTTGAACTCCCACTGGAAGAAGGCGTTGACGATGCGGGAGATGGCGACCGCCTGGTGGCCGGCGCTGTCGGACAGGAAGCCGTGGGTGACGGCGTAGCGCTGGTGCATCGGCTCGTCGGGGCGGAAGTCCATCACCATCGTCTCGGGCCCGATCGACAGGGCACGGGCGAAGTGGTCGAACTCCACGGTGGCCTGGAGATGCATCAGCATCTCGCCGGACTCGTCGTACGCCGTGTGCAGGCCAGGGGGGTCCTCGACGCGGCTGACCCCGCGCCAGCCGCCCCCGTCGAACGGCTTCATGTAGAGCGGGTAGCCGATCTCCTGGGCGACGACGTCGAGGTCGAACGGCTTGTTGTACTTGGTGCTGGTGTAGGTCCAGCGGTGGTTGTCGAGCGGGTTCTTGTATGGGACCAGGATCGTGTTCGGCACGTGCAGGCCCAGGCGGATCATCGCGCAGTACGCCGAGTGCTTCTCCATCGACTGGAACGTGAACGGGCTGTTGAGCAGGTAGGTGCTGTTGACCAGCGCGGCCTTCTTCAGCCACTCGCGCGGGTGGTAGTACCAGTGAGCGAGCCGGTCGATCACCAGGCCGGTGCGGACCGGGTCGTCGAGGTCGAACGGCTCGATGGTGAGGCGTTCGCTGGCGATCCGGTGCTCCCGGCCCTCGACGTTCAGCGGGCCGACGAACCGCAGGATCTGCTCGAAAGCCTGCGGCCAGTCCTCCTCTGCACCCAGCAGCAGACCGATCAGGTGGTCGGTGATCTCCGGCATGGCCCGACCCTAGTCGCGGACGCGCCGGGTGGGTCCGAGGTCGCCGGTTGAGGAGGGCGCCCTGGCGCCCGTCTCGAAACCAGCGACCCCCTCCCGTCAGCCGTAGCTGGCGGAGGTCGCCGGGTGGGTCCGGATGGTTTCGAGACGGCGCTGGCGCGCCTCCTCAACCACCGGACCGCCCTGGCGCCCGTCTCGAAACCCGCGACCCACTCACCCACTCAGCAGTAGCGCGGGAGGTGGTGGGCGATCTGGCGCTGCCACCAGGGCCAGTCGTGGGAGACGTCGTGGCCCCAGACGTCGAGGT
>JAHEXO010000265.1 GCA_023252065.1 Nocardioides sp.
CGAGCGGCCAGGGTCGGAAGCAGGTGACCCCGAGGGTGCCGGCGAGGATGCCTTCGTCCCGGAGCGCGTCGACGACGTCGGCCGCGGTGCCGAGCACCGAGCCGAGCGCGACCAGCACGAGGTCGGCGTCCTCCGCCCGGTACGCCGACACCAGGCCGCCCGAGTCACGCCCGACCACCTCACGGAACTCGCGAGCCACGTCGCGGACGGCGTCGAGCGCCCTCAGCTGCCGGTGAGCCTCGAGGTACTTGACCTCGGTGAAGGCCTCGGGCCCCACCATCGCGCCGATGGTGACCGGCTCGTCGGGGTCGAGCACGTGCAGCGGCTCGAACGCCGGCAGGAGTGCGTCGACCTGGTCCTGCTCAGGGACGTCGATCTCCTCCATCGCGTGGGTGAGCACGAAGCCGTCGACGCACACCATCACCGGGACCGACAGCCGCTCCGCCAGGGCGAAGGCCTGCACGTGCAGGTCGGTCGCCTCCTGGTTGCTCCCGGCGAAGAGCTGCACCCAGCCCGCGTCGCGCTGCGACATGGCGTCGGAGTGGTCGTTCCAGATGTTGATCGGGGCGCCGAGGGCTCGGTTGGCGACGGTCATCACGACCGGGAGCCGGAGCCCCGAGGCATTGGGCAGGGCCTCGGCCATGAAGAGCAGGCCTTGGCTGGACGTGGCGGTGTAGGCCCGCCCGCCGGCGGCCGAGGCCCCGATGCAGGCCGACATGGCGCCGAACTCCGACTCGACCATCAGGTAGCGGCACTCGCCCGCCTTGCCCGTCGCGACGAGGTCGGAGAGCGCCTCGACGATGTGGGTCTGCGGCGAGATGGGGTAGGCCGCGATGACGTCGGGGCGACAACGGGCGACGGTCTCGGCGATCGCCTTGGAGCCTTCAACCTGCGAGCGCATTGTTGCGTCCCTCCTCCGCGGCCAGCGCGAACCCGTCGGCGGCCAGCCAGGCGTTCAGCTGCCCTGCCTGACCCCGGAACCGCTGCTGCATGGCCTGACCGAGTGACTCCACGGTGACGATGCCGGTGATCCCGGCGAGGGCGCCGAGCAGCGCCGTGTTCGGCAACGGGCGGCCCAGCCGGCGCCGGGCCAGGTCGGTGGCCGGGATGGTCAGCACCCGGAAGCCGCGGCCGTCGAGGCCGAGCTCCTCGGCGCTGCGCGAGCTGTTCACGAGCACCACTCCCCCGGCGGCGACGCCGTCGAGGACGCCGGCCACGTGGAGCATGGTCGGGTCCTGCACGACGATCGCGTCGGGCGTGGTGATCGGGTCGTGGGAGCGGATCGGCTGGTCGGAGATGCGGCAGTAGGCGACCACCGGCGCCCCGGTGCGCTCCGAGCCGAAGCTCGGGATGGCCTGGGCGTGCTCGCCCTGGTCGAACGCCGCCACCGACAGCAGCTCGGCCGCCGTCACGACGCCTTGGCCTCCTCGTCCGTGGAACCGGACCTCGAACCGCATCGGACCTCCTCGGGCCGGATCGGGCACGAGTCATGCCTGATCTCAGTCCCAGACTCGCCGTGCAGGCGGCCCCACCCCAGGGTCGGACGTCCCCTGCGACCCGGGCCACCGGACCCACCCGGTCACCCGACCGGGCTCAGGGGCGCGCGGCCTCGTGCTCGTCGAGCGGGACGGCGTCCGCGTCGACCGGCGCCGGCGGAACGACGCCGACCGGGCACGCCGACTCACGGAGCACGGCGCGTGCCGTGGCCCCGAGGTGGTGCAGCAGGCCACCGTGGGCAGGTCGGGAGATCAGCACCAGGTCGGCCTGCGTCGACTGGGTGACCAGGGCGTACGCCGCCTGGCCGTGCACCAGGTCCACCTGCACCTCGACCTCCGGGTAGGCCATCCGCAGGTCGACGAGCCGCTCCTCGATGAGCAGGGTCTGCTCGGTGGTCCAGGCGGGGTCTCCCGCGCGGACGGTGATCGCGTCGTCGTACGGCGACATCAGGTGCCAGGCGTGCAGGATGACCAGCTGGGCGCGGGCCCCGTGGGCCAGGGCGAAGGCGCTCTCGAGCAGCCGGTCGGCATGGCGTGGTCGCTTCAGGCCGACCAGGATCCGCCCGGTCGGAGCGAGCTGTGACGGCGCCGTCGGGACGACCACCACCGGGCAGGTGGCGCGTGCCGCGATGCCGGTGACCGTCGAGCCGGTCCAGACCCGCTCGAGCATGCCCTGTGGCGCGGCGCCGACCACCAGCAGCGCGGCGTCCTCGCAGTGCCGCACCAACGCGTCGACGCGGGACCCCATGACCAGCTTCGTGGTGACCGCGAGGCCCGGCACGGTGGCCTCCGCGAGGTCGAAGGCGCGGTCGAGCACGTCCTGAGCCGTCCGCCGTACCTGCACGTCGGGCACGGTCGGCAGGGGCCCGACCGGGAAGTACGCCGGCACCACGTGGACCAGCTCCAGCGGGAGGCCGCCCTCCCGCGCTCGGTGTGCGGCGTAGGCAACCGCGGCGCGGCTCGCCGGCGTGCCGCTCGTCGCGGCGACGACGCGGCCCGCAGGGCGCTGGTCGGTCATGGTGTCTCCTCGTGCAGCCCGGTCCGAGGGGGTGGAAACGGCGCTCCCCTTCAGGAGACTCCGTCGCGCCGCCGGCGACGAGGGCCGTTGGGCACCGCACCGCACCCGAGAGTCCCTACCCCGGGTGGGACTCTCAGCGGGATCCTCTGGTCAGGAGGATCCAGATGAGCACCGCCGCCCGCCGCGACGCCCTGCCGGCCCTCGTCGTGGCCGTGGCCCTCCTGGCAGCCTCGGCCTACGGCCTCACCGCCGCCCGGCCCTACGTCGACCTGCCCGAGGCCACCGTCACGGCCGCTCGCGCACAGGACGTCTGCAGCCTCGTCGTCGCCGTCCTCCTGGTCGTGCTCTCGACCCGCGGCAGCGGCGTCGCGCACCTGACCCGGCTGGGCCTCTACGGCTATGCCGCCTACAGCTACCTGGTCTACGTGACCGGGATGCCGATGAACCGCGCCTTCCTCGTGTACGTCGTGCTGGTCGCTGCCGCGGGCGCCGGGCTGGTCGACGGCATCGCCCGCCTGGCCGTGCCGGCCTTCGGGAGGGTCGGCCGCAGTCTCGAGCGTGGCACCGGATGGCTGCTGGTCTCGGTGGCCGTCCTCTTCGCCGGACTCTGGCTCTCCATGCTGCTGCCCCTCGCACTCGGGGGCGCACGGCCCACCACCGAAGGTCCGGACGGCGTGGCCTACCCGATCTTCGTGCTCGACCTCTGCGTCGTGCTCCCCTGCGTGGCCGTCGTGGGTGGGATGCTCCTGCGGCGACACCCGGCCGGGGGGCCGCTGGCGATGGTCGCCCTGGTCAAGATCGTCACCCTCTTCAGCGTGCTGTGGGCCGGCGCCATCGCCGGCGTGGTCCGCGGCGACGACGTCCGGCTGGGCCCCGACGCCGGCCCCAGCACGGTGATGCTGGCGCTCTGCTGCTGGCTGCTGGTCCGGTGGGCGCGCGGCCTGGGACGCGTCTCCGGTGGGACGCGCCCGGTGATCTGGCCGCCCGCGACTCACACCCTGTGAACCGAGACAGAAGGCCCGCCCGCAGGTCCGGGCAGGCCCCTCGGGCTTCGGGGACCTTCTGCACTGGGCCGCCGGCCTCCGACGAGTCACTCTGGAAGAGATGACGGCCGGTGGGTTCCCGCGCGCGGAAAGGGGTCCGAACGATGACATCAGTAGCCGACAGGCCCGTCGAGGCCATGCCCACGAGCTCGTGGGCGGTGCGCCTCCTGACGCCGGCCTTCTGGGGAGCGACGGCGATCGTGGTGATGTGGCTGGCGGTGCTGTTCACCAGCATCTACGGCGGCGACTTCGTCAGCATCAACGCCTCAGGCACCCAGTCGACGACGATTCCCTCCGGGGTGTTCGTCGCGCTGTTCGCCTGCCTCGCCACGGTGGCGGTCGCCCGGCGGGCGTTCCGCGGGGAGTCCGACGCGGGCACCAAGGGCTGACGACGGCTACCGCCGTGCCGGTCCGGTCGCCGGGACGAGCCGGCCGGTCGCGGCGACCAGCGCGGCGTACCGGTCCATGAGCTCGCGCGACAGCGCTCCGGGCTCGGCCCGCCACGCCCAGGCGCCGGCCTCGAGGCCCGGGGTGTTCATCCGCGCCTCGCTCCCGAGGGCGAGCAGGTCCTGAGCCGGTACGACGGCGAGCCGGGCCCTCGACGCGAGCGCCAGCCGGGCCAGCGCCCAGGGCATCTCCTCGTCGGGGTCGAGCAGCACCCGACGTACGGCGGACCGGGTGTCGTCGTCGAGCCCCGACCACCAGCCCATCGTCGTGTCGTTGTCGTGGGTGCCGGTGTAGACGACGCTCCACTCCCCCGTCCGGGAGGGCAGGTGGGGGTTGTCCGGCGACCCGTCGAAGGCGAACTGCAGCACCTTCATCCCCGGCAGACCGGCGCCCACCCGGAGCGCCTCGACCGCCGGTGTGATCACGCCGAGGTCCTCGGCCACCAGGGTGCCGGGGCCCGCCGCCTCCACCAGCGCATCGACGACCGCACTCCCCGGGCCGGGCACCCACCAGCCGTGGCGCGCGGTCGGCGCGTCGGCCGGGACGTGCCACGCCGCCTCGAAGCCGCGGAAGTGGTC
>JAHEXO010000266.1 GCA_023252065.1 Nocardioides sp.
GAGGGCCAAGGCCCGGGTGGTGGTCACCCCCGCCGACCCGGTGGGCGTCGACCCCGCCGTCCGCTGACCCGGCGATTCCGTCACGCCCCAGGCCGCTGACCCGGCAACTCCGTCACGCCAGCGACTCGTGTCGACCGGGCGTGGACCCATCCCGACATCGAGCCACTCCGAACAAGAGGTGGCGTACCTCACATCGAGAGCGCCACCTACAGGAGGGGCTCTGATGAGCGAGACCAGCAGAAGGAAGCTCTTGGCAGTCGGGGGAGCAAGCGTGGCGGCCGGCACGGTCGGCCTGACCATGGGACCCGCGCAGGCGGGCGAGGCGCGGCGTACGACGTCCAGCGCGCAGGAGGCGGTCGTGGCCTACGTCGCCGACCACCGCTCGGGGGAGCTGCGGCTGATGGTGGGGGAGCGCGAGGTGGTCGTCCACGACCGCGACCTGGTGACCCGGATCCTCAACGCGGCAGGGAGGAGCTGACATGTCCTCGCACCGCGAAGCACCCGAGATGGCCAAGGACCCGGTCGCCGACAGCACCGACGTCTACGCCTTCGTCAGCCCCGAGCGGCCGAAGTCGGTGACGCTGATCGCCAACTACATCCCGTTCCAGGCGCCCGACGGTGGCCCGAACTTCTACGAGTTCGGCGAGGACGTCACCTACGACATCAACATCTCCAACCGGCACAAGGGCGAGGCGGACATCATCTACCGCTTCCGCTTCCACACCCAGGTGCGCAACGACAAGACGTTCCTCTACAACACCGGGCCGATCGACTCGATCGACGCCGCCACCTGGAACCGGCCGCAGTTCTACACCCTGACCCGGATCAAGAACGGCCACTCCAAGGTGCTCGCCACCCATCTGGCGTGCCCGCCGGTCAACATCGGCCCGCGCAGCACTCCGAACTACCCCGCCCTCGCGGCCGCCGCCGTGCACAAGGTCGGCAGCCGCAAGGTGTTCGCCGGCCAACGGTCGGACGCCTTCCACGTCGACCTCGGCAGCATCTTCGACCTCGGCACCCTGCGCCCCTTCGAGAGCCTTCACCTGATCCCGAGCGCGAACGCCCCCGGCGTCAACTCGCTCCAGGGCTTCAACGTGCACTCGATCGCGATCCAGGTGCCGATCACCGAGATCTCGAGGAACGGCAACCTGCCGACCGACCCGATGCGCCCCGGCGCCGTGATCGGGGTCTGGGCCTCCGCCAACCGGCGGGCGTCGCGGATCTTCGACAAGGCCTCCGGGTCGTACGTCGGGCACGGGCCGTGGTCGCAGGTCTCCCGGCTGGGCAACCCGCTGTTCAACGAGGTCATCGTGCCGATGGCCCACAAGGACAACTGGAACGCCCGGGCACCCCAGGGCGACAGCCTCTTCGCCAAGTACGTCAACCATCCCGAGCTGGCGCGGCTGCTGCCGGTGCTCTACCCCGGCGTCTTCCCGAACCTCGCGGCGTACCACAGGGCGCGGGCCGACCTCCACGCCATCCTGCTCACCGGCATCCCGTCGGGCGTCGTACCGGGCTTCCAGAACTACACCGGGGCGGTGGAGTCCGACATGTTGCGGCTCAACCTGGCGATCCCGCCGGCGTCGAGTCCCAACCCGCTCGGCCTCGTGGCCGGCGACGCCGCCGGCTTCCCGAACGGCCGCCGGGTCGACGACGACGTGGTGACGGTCGAGCTGCGTGCCGTGGCCGGCCTGACCATCCCGCTCGTGGACCCGTCGTTCACCCCGGACGGCGCCACCTCCGTGGTCGCGGACGGGACGACGGACACCAACGGCGGGACGACGATGACGTTCCCCTACCTCGGCAACCCGGGCGGCGGCTACCAGACGCAGCCTGCGGCGTCATTACCACGACCGCGATCGCCCCTGCGACCGCTCCGGCGACCGAGAACGCGTGGGCGGGGCAGGGCGCGGTGCTGCTCGACATCGGCGGTGAGGTCGGGGCCCTCGTCGTCACGATGCCGGCGTCGATGGTGGGCGCAGAGGTCGAGATCCGGCCGCTGCGGGGCACCGCCGGCTCGGGGGCACATCCCGGCCACCACCACGGCGACCACGACGGCGACGACCATGGCGAGCACCGCCACGGTGACCACGAGCACCTGGCTCACGTCGCCGTCGTCGCTCGCCCGGTCGCCGGAGGCGAGGTACCGTCGTTGGTGTTCCCGGAGCTTCCCGACGGAGGCTACGAGCTGTTCGGCAAGGGACAGCCCGCCGCCGTGTCGCTCCGGGTCGACGTGGTCGGCGCAGAGGTCACCGTGACCGACTGGCCCGGCTGAACTCGTCGTGACCCACGACCGGACCGTCCGGCCGCCTCTTCTCCCTGTGCGGCCGGGCGGTCCTCGTCGCGTACGACGCGGCGCAAGGCCCGGCGAGGCCCAGAGTAGGGTCGCGCCCATGGCTGAGACTCAGAGGTGGGAGTACCTCACCGCCCCGATCCTCGTGCACGCGGCGAAGCAGATCCTCGACAACTTCGGTGCCGACGGCTGGGAGCTCGTGCAGGTGGCTCCGGGCATGAACCCGGAGAACATGGTCGGCTACTTCAAGCGCCCGGTCGGGGCCTCCTGATGGGTGCGGTCGAGGACCGGCTGGGCGAGCTCGGTCTGTCGGTGCCCGACGTGGCCAAGCCGGTCGCGTCCTACGTCCCGGCCGTGCGGTCGGGCTCCTACGTCTACACCTCGGGCCAGCTCCCGATGCGTTCGGGCGAGCTGATGGCCACCGGCAAGGTGGGTGGCGAGGTGACCGCCGAGGACGCCGCGACCTACGCACAGCAGTGCGCCCTCAACGCGATCGCTGCGGTCAAGGCCGAGATCGGTGACCTCGACCTGGTGAAGCGGGTCGTGAAGGTGGTCTGCTTCGTGGCCTCGACGCCCGACTTCACCGGTCAGCCGGGGGTCGCCAACGGTGCGTCCAACCTGTTGGGCACGGCCTTCGGCGACGCCGGGGTGCACGCGCGCTCGGCGGTCGGCGTACCGGTGCTGCCGCTCGACGCCCCCGTCGAGGTCGAGATCCTCGTCGAGGTCTGAGCGTGCGCGTCTCCCTGCCCCCGCAGCTGGTGGAGCACGCGCGGGAGTTCGCCGAGGGACGCCGTACGCCGGCCGAGCCGCGCGACGCCGCGACGGTGGTCCTGACCCGCACCGGCCGTGAGGGGCTGGAGGTCTACCTCCTGCTGCGGCAGACCTCGATGGCGTTCGCCGGCGGGATGTGCGTCTTCCCGGGCGGTGGCGTCGATCCCCGCGACTTCGACGCGTCGGTGGCGTGGGCCGGCCCCGACCCGGCCACCTGGGCGGCCCAGCTGGTGACGTCGGAGGAGATGGCTCGGGCCCTGGTGTGCGCCGCGGTGCGCGAGACCTTCGAGGAGTCGGGGGTGCTGCTGGCCGGCCCGTCCGCCGACGAGGTCGTGGCCGACACGACGGGCGACGACTGGGAGGCCGACCGGCAGGCGCTGGAGGCCAAGGAGCTGTCCTTCACGGCGTTCCTCGACCGGCGCGGGCTGGTGCTGCGGACCGACCTGCTCGGCGCTTGGGGTGCGTGGTGCACGCCTGAGTTCGAGCCCCGACGTTTCCGCACGTGGTTCTTCGTCGCCGCGCTGCCACCGGGTCAGCTGACCCGCGACGTCTCCTCGGAGTCGTCGTCGGTGACCTGGCTCTCGGCCTCCGAGGCCTGCGACGCGGTCGACGCCGGCGACCTCGGGATGATGCCGCCGACCTACCTGACGTGTCTCGAGGTCTCGGCGCACGGCACCCCCGACGACCTGCTGGCGGCCGCGTCCGGTCGGGTCGTGGAGATGTTCACGCCCGCGGTCGAGGGCGAGGGCGCCGCCGCGACGCTGTCGACGCCCGAGCGGCTCTGGCCGCTGGTCGAGGCCCGGGACGCGCGTGGCTGACTCTCCATGGGCCGGCGGGTCGTTCGGTGAGGTGGCGCAGTGCGTGCTGGCTCCCAACGCGTCGCCGATGACGCTCGACGGCACGAACACCTGGATCCTGCGCGGCCCGTCGTCGTCGCGATCGGTCGTCGTCGACCCGGGGCCTCTGGACGAGGGCCACCTGTCCTCGGTCGCCCGGGCAGCCGGTGACGTTGCGGTCGTGCTCCTGACGCATCACCACCTCGACCATGCCGAGGCCGCCCGGGCGTTCGCCCAGCGGGTCGGCTGTGGCGTGCGCGCGCTCGACCCGACGTACCGGCTCGGCGGCGAGGGGCTGGTCGAGGGCGACGTGGTCGCCGTCGGCGACCTCGAGATCCACGTCGTCGCCACCCCGGGCCACACCTCGGACTCGCTGTCGTTCGTGGTCCCGGCCGAGCGCACCGTGCTCACCGGTGACACCGTGCTCGGCCGCGGTACGACGGTCGTCGCGCACCCCGACGGCGAGCTCGGCGCCTACCTCGGCTCGCTCGAGCGACTCCGGGCTCTGGCCGAGGCGCACGAGATCGAGGCGATCTGGCCAGGTCACGGACCGGTGATCGACCGGGCGCTGCCGGTGCTCGACCACTACCTCTCCCATCGCCGCGAACGGCTCGAGCAGATCCGCGAGGCACTCCGCTCCCTCCACGCCGCCGCCCGCGACGGCGTACCGCTCGATCA
>JAHEXO010000267.1 GCA_023252065.1 Nocardioides sp.
AGCGAGAGGTAGTCGAGGCCGACATCGAGGAGGAAGCCGAGGCGGGTGTCGATCTCCGTGATGACGCGTTCGGCGATATGCTGCTCGCTGGCCGTGAAGTCGACCGTGTCGAGGAACCCGGCGGCGTCACGGATCGCCAGGCCGCAGACCTCGGAGATGTTCTTGCCGCCGAGGAGGACGGCGAGCGACTCGGGCTTGAGGCGGGCGCCCTTGCAGACCGGGCACGGCACCTCGCGCATGAAGCCCTCGTAGCGGTCGCGGCTCCACTCGGAGTCGGTCTCGGAGTGGCGGCGCTTGATGAACGGGACGACGCCCTCGAAGCCGGTCGTGTAGGAGCGGTCGCGGCCGTAGCGGTTCTTGTACTTGACGTGGACCTTGTAGTTCTGGCCGTGCAGCAGCGCCTCCTTGGCCCGTGCCGGCAGCGCCCGGAACGGGGCGTCCATCGAGAACTTCATGTCCTCGGCGAGCGCGCCCATGACGCGCTGGAAGTACTCGGCCGAACCGGACCCCTGGGCCCAGGGAGCGATGGCGCCGTCGGCCAGCGACAGGTCGTCGTCGGGCACGACGAGCTCGGGGTCGACCTCGAGCTCGGTGCCGATGCCGGTGCACTCGGGGCACGCGCCGAACGGGGAGTTGAAGGAGAACGACCGAGGCTGGATCTCGTCCATGCCGAGCGGGTGGTTGTTGGGGCACGCCATCTTCTCGGAGAAGCGCCGCTCGCGGTCCTTGTCCTTGGCGTCGCGGTCCACGAAGTCGATGATGACGACGCCGCCGGCGAGGCCGAGGGCGGTCTCGACGGAGTCGGTGAGGCGGCGCTTGGAGCCGGAGTCGTCGCCCTTGGCGACGAGGCGGTCGACGACGACCTCGATCGTGTGCTTCTTCTGCTTCTCCAGGGCGGGGGGCTCGGTGAGCGAGACGACCTCGCCGTCGACCCGGGCGCGGGAGAAGCCCTTGGTCTGCAGCTCTGCGAAGAGGTCGACGAACTCGCCCTTGCGGCCCTGGACGACGGGGGCGAGCACCTGGAACCGGGTGCGGTCCTCGAGCGTCAGCAGCTGGTCGACGATCTGCTGCGGCGACTGCCGGGTGACGGGCTCGTGGCAGACCGGGCAGTGCGGTCGTCCGGCGCGTGCGAAGAGCAGACGGAGGTAGTCGTAGACCTCGGTGATCGTGCCGACCGTCGAGCGCGGGTTGCGGTTGGTCGACTTCTGGTCGATCGAGACCGCGGGCGAGAGCCCCTCGATGAAGTCGACGTCGGGCTTGTCCATCTGGCCGAGGAACTGCCGGGCGTAGGCCGAGAGCGACTCGACGTAGCGACGCTGCCCCTCGGCGAAGATCGTGTCGAACGCGAGGCTCGACTTGCCCGACCCCGAGAGCCCCGTGAAGACGATCAGGCTGTCTCGGGGCAGGTCGACGGACACGTCGCGCAGGTTGTGCTCGCGCGCGCCGCGGACGACGAGGGAATGGGCGTTGCCGGTGGGCGTAGCAGTCACGCCCATCATGCTAGGTGGGGTCACCGACAGTCCCCTCATCGGCGGCCCGAGGTTGGTTGGACACGCTTGCCTCCGTCGACGCCCGTCACAGCGCGCTCACGGACCGTCCGGCGACACGGGCCCGCCACCGCGGCGACACGGGCCCGCCACCGCGGCCATACCGCGGCGACAGCGCGGCGACAGGAGCGCGTGACCCGGCGGGACGGCATACTCGGCTCATGAGCGAGCACGTGCCCACGCCGATCGAGGACTACGCCGTGCTCGGCGACCTCGGCACCGCCGCCCTCGTCAGCCGTCGCGGCTCGGTCGACTGGCTCTGCCTGCCCCGCTTCGACTCCCGCGCCTGCTTCTCGGCGCTCCTCGGCACCCCCGACCACGGACGGTGGCTCATCGCGCCCGCCGACCCCGACGCCGTCACCACGCGGCGCTACGTCGGCAACTCTTTCGTCCTCTAGACGATCCACGAGACCCCCACCGGACGGGTCCGCGTCACCGACCTCATGCCGCTCGGCGACGGCCGCTCCGACCTGCTGCGCCGCATCGAGGGCATCGAGGGCACGGTCCGGATGGTCCACGAGTGGACGGTGCGCTTCAACTACGGCCGGACCCGCCCCTGGGTGGCGCGGCACACCGACGACCGCGAGGACCGCACCGACGAGATCATCACGGCCATCGCCGGCCCCGACATGCTCGTCCTGCGCGGTGCCAGGCTCCCCCACGCCAAGGACGGCCACCACGTCGACGAGTTCGACGTGGTGGCCGGCCAGACCCTCACCTTCTCGACGACGTGGTTCCGCAGCCACGACGAGATCCCGCCGCCGCTGAGCGTGCGCGCCCGCATCCGCGAGACGATCGCGCTCAGCGAGGGGTACGCCGCCCGCAGTCACTACGTCGGTCCGTACGCCGAGGCGGTGACGCGCTCGCTCCTCGTGCTGCGCGGGCTGACCCACGAGGAGACCGGCGGCATCGTGGCCGCGGCGACGAGCTCACTCCCCGAGGAGTTCGGCGGCGAGCGCAACTGGGACTACCGCTTCTGCTGGCTGCGTGACGCCGCCCTCACGCTCGAGGCGTTGCTCGGCTGCGGCTACGTCGGGGAGACCGCGCTCTGGCGCGACTGGCTGCTGCGCGCCGTCGCCGGCGACCCCGAGGACATGCAGATCATGTACCGCGTCGACGGTGGACGTGACCTCCCCGAGCGCGTCCTCGCGCACCTGCCCGGGTATGCCGCGTCACGCCCCGTGCGCGTCGGCAACGCCGCCGTCGACCAGCGTCAGACGGACGTGCTCGGCGAGGTCCTCATCTCCCTGGACAACGCGCGGTCGCGCGGGCTCGAGGAGACCGACGACTCCTGGCACCTGCAACGTTCCCTCGTCAACCACCTCGCCCGGCACTGGGAGGAGGCCGACAACGGCCTCTGGGAGATCCGCGGCCCGCTCCGCCACTTCACGCACTCGCGCGCGATGGTGTGGGCGGCGTTCGACCGCGCCATCCGTGCGGTCGAGCAGCACGGGCTCGAGGGACCGGTCGACCACTGGTGCGAGCTGCGCGACCGGGTCCGCGAGGAGGTCCTGACCAAGGGCTTCGACCCGGGGCGCAACACCTTCGTCCAGCACTACGACACGACGGAGGTCTACGCGTCGCTGCTGACGCTGTCGTCCATCGGTCTCGTCGACGGCGACGACCCGCGGATGCTCGGCACCATCGCGGCGGTCGAGGCCGACCTGATGCGCGACGGGCTCGTCATGCGCTACCGCACCGACACCGGCGTCGACGGTCTGGCCGGCGACGAGCACCCGTTCCTCGCGTGCTCCTTCTGGCTCGTGACGGCCTACGCCAGGGCGGGTATGACGACGGAGGCCACCGAGCTGATGGACCGGCTCGTGGGCCTGACCAACGACGTCGGACTGCTCTCCGAGGAGTACGACCCGATCGCGAAGCGCATGGTGGGCAACTTCCCGCAGGCGTTCTCGCACCTGACGCTCGTCGGTGCCGCCCTGGCGCTGGCGAAGGCGACCGGAGAGGCGACGCATGAGGCACGCTGACGTGACACCCGCTCTCGTGGCGGCCGAGACCGACCGCCTCGTCTCGACGGCGGCCTCCTTCCGCAACGAGGCCGTGCTCGCGCCGTCGCTGTGCGAGGGGTGGTCGCGCGGGCACGTGCTGTCGCACCTCGCCCGCAACGCCGACGCCCTCGTGCGGGTGTGCGACGTGGCGCTGACCGGACACCCCGACACGATGTACGACGACGTCGACTCGCGCGACGCCGACATCGACCGCGGGGCCCGGCGCGCGGCCCACGACCAGGCCACGGACATCCGCGATAGCGCGGCCCGGCTCGCGGAGCGCCTCGAGGCGCTGCGTCCGGAGCACGCCGAGGTGCGCGTCGAGCGCACCCCGGGTGGCTTCCCGATCGCGGTGGGCATGGTGGCTTTCATGCGGCTGCGCGAGGTCGTCTTCCACCACGTCGACCTCGACGCGGGCTACACCTTCGAGAGCGCGCCGGCGGAGGTCGTGGCCCTCTTCCTGCGCGACGCCGCCAACCGCCTCGCCCACGACGACACGCCGCCGTCGCTGCACATCGTGACGGACGAGGGCGACGAGCACACCGTCGGCGAGGGTGCGTCGCGAGTCTCGGGGCCCGCGGCGCAGGTGCTGCTCTGGCTCGCCCGCGGGCGCACTGACGGCGTCCGGTTCGACGGCCCCGTCCCCACCCTTCCGTTCGGAGGCTGACCCGTGACCCACCACGACGCGTATACCGGGCACGTCACCCCGCACGGGCCCGCTGGTGTCCGCGAGCTGCCCGCCCTGACCATCCGCAAGCTGGAGGTGGGCGGCTTCGGCAACAACGCCTACCTGCTCACCTGCCGCGCCACCGGTGCACAGCTTCTCGTCGACGCGGCCGCAGAGGCGGACCGGCTGCTCGAGCTCGTCGGCGCCGGCGGCGCGGGGCTCGACACCGTCGTCACCACCCACCAGCACCACGACCACGTCGGCGCGCTCGCCGAGGTCGTCGCCGCGACCGGGGCTCGCACCGTTGCCGGGGCCGATGACGCCGACGCGCTGCCCGTCCCCG
>JAHEXO010000268.1 GCA_023252065.1 Nocardioides sp.
CTCGCCCCATGAAGGGGTGCTGGTCGCGGTCGACGGCACCGCCGACTCGGTGGGCTCGGTGCGGTTCGCGCTGCGGCACGCCGCTGTACGCCGGCAGCCGCTGATGGTGCTGCTCACCGGCTAGGAGGAGGGGGCGGCCGACGCGCCCCCTTGCGTCGTACCGGCAGAAGGCCCGGGGTTGTCGCTCGAGCGGGAGGCCCTGGCCGCGGTCCTCGCCGCCGCGTCGGACCCGGGGATCGCGGTCCCGACGGCCCTGCTCGTGGGCCACGGCACCCCGGCCGAGTGCATCCTGATGCTCGCCGGTGACATGGACCTGGTGGTCGTCGGCCACCACCCCCGCCACGGCGTCGGCCGGCCCACCTATGCCTCCGTCGCGGTCGACGTCCTCGACAACGCGCCCGCCACCGTCGCGATCGTCCCGCTCGAGGCTGACGCCGCGCCGTAGTCGCCGGCTCGTCGACCATCGGGCCGAAATCTCTTGTTGCAACTCACTTGCAACAAGGTCTGTCTTGCGTTTGAATCGACCCATGGCGCAGACCACCGTCGAGGACCCCTCGCAGTCCCGGAGCGCGGCCACGGACGAGAGCCGGCTGCGGCGGTGGCGCCGTAGCCTGAACCGCGCCGACCGGCGTTCGCTGTGGGCGATGGGGTCGTTCATCGTCCTGCTGCACGTGGTCGGCTTCGGGGTGCTCTTCGGCCTGGTGACCCCGCAGCACTTCCGGCTCGGAGGCGACCACCCCGTGTTCACCGTCGGGGTCGGGATCCTGGCCTACACCTTCGGCCTCCGCCACGCCTTCGACGCTGACCACATCGCCGCGGTCGACAACACGACGCGCAAGCTCCTCGCCGAGCGGCACGACCGGCAGCCGCTGTCCGTGGGCTTCTGGTTCTCCCTGGGCCACTCGACGATCGTCTTCGCCCTCGCGCTGCTGCTGTCCTTCGGCGTCAAGGCACTCGTCGGCCCGGTCGCCAACGACAGCTCGACCCTCCACTCCGTCACCGGGGTGGTGGGGGCCTCGGTCTCCGGCGTGTTCCTGTGGATCCTGGGGTTACTCAACCTCGCGGTGCTGCTCGGGATCCTCCGGGTCTTCCGCGAGATGCGCAGCGGTCGCTACGACGAGAGCGAGCTCGAGGCCCAGCTCGACAAGCGCGGCTTCATGAACCGCCTGCTCGGTGGACTGACCAAGAGCGTGCGCAAGCCCTGGCAGATCTACCCGGTCGGCGTGCTGTTCGGCCTCGGCTTCGACACCGCGACCGAGGTCGGGCTGCTCGTGATGGCCGGCGGTGCCGCGGCCTTCAACCTGCCCTTCTACGCGATCCTGGTCCTGCCGGTGCTGTTCGCCGCCGGCATGTGCCTGGCCGACACCGTCGACGGGGTGATGATGAACGTCGCCTACGGCTGGGCCTTCGCCCGCCCGGTGCGCAAGATCTTCTACAACATCACCATCACCAGCATCTCGGTGGCCGTGGCGCTGATCATCGGCACCATCGAGCTGCTCGGCGTCCTGGCCGAGGAGGCCCACATCACCAGCGGGCCGGTCGCGGCGATCGCGAGCATCCCCCTCGACTACGCCGGCTACGCGATCGTCGGGCTCTTCGTCGGCGCCTGGGCGATCGCCCTCCTGGTCTGGCGCGTGGGCCGGATCGAGGAGCGCTGGAGCTCCGAGCTCAGCGGCTGATCAGGCTCCGGCGCTGGCCAGCGGCAGCCGGGCCAGGCGGGTGCCCGTCGCCTCCGCCTCGCGCAGCAGCAGTCGCTGCTGCCGTGCGGTCACCGGGCGCGGGCTGGTCACGGTCAGCACGTCGACGACGTCACCACGCTGCTGGGCGACCAGCAGCACCTGGGTCGGCGCTCCCTTCCGGGCGAGGGTGAAGGTCACCGCGTAGGACGGGACGACCGGCAGCGTGGTCGCCATCTTGACCACCCGCGGCGCCGCGGTGGCGCAGGCGGCGGCCACGCGCCGTACTTGGTCGAAAGCGGGGCGGGCCGACGCCACGGAGTCGTAGACGGCGGTCCGGTCGGCGTAGACGACGCGGGAGTGCGGGACGGACGCGGTGACCGTACGACGTGCCACGCGGTGCCGGTCGGCCGCCGTGGGGGCGGCGCAGAACGTGAGGGTCGGTCCGCTGGCGCTCCGACCTGCTGCGGGCCAGCGCACGCGCTGGGCCGAAGGGATCTCGCCCGACCGCAGCCCCACCCGGGCCACCTCCTGGGCGGGGGTGAGTGGCAGGGGCGCCTGGACCGCGGTCAGCGGAGTGGGCCGTTGCGGGGCGCGCCCCGAGGAGTGCAGCACGTGGTCGGTGACGGCCGGCGCGGAGGAGCTCCCGCAGCCGGTCACCACCAGCGCGAGCAGCACGGCGTTCGCCGCTCCCGCGGCCGAGCCTCTCCTCATCGACACCCCCGTGCCCCGTCGGGCATGGCCTCATTCCAGCACTGGACGGGCGTCGTGACGAGGGGGTGGGACAGATCTGGCGAGAGGTGCCCACGATGCCAGAGGTCTCCGTGATCTCAGAGGTCTCAGAGGTCTCAGCGGTCTCAGAGGTAGAGGCCGGTGCTCTCGTCGCCGAGCCTGTCGGAGGCGACGGCATGGACGTCGCGCTCGCGCATCACGACGTAGGTCTCGCCCTGCACCTCGACCTCCGCCTTGTCCTCGGGGTCGAACAGCACGCGGTCGTCGACCTGCACCGCGCGGGCGTGGGGACCGGAGGCCACGACCCGCGACCAGACCAGCCGATGGGCGCCGAGGGCCGCGGTCGCGGGGATCACGATGCCGCCCGAGGAGCGTCGTTCGCCGCTCTCCCGGTCGACCTCGACGAGGAGCCGGTCGTGCAGCATCTTGATGGGGAGCTTGTCCGACACGGTCAGTCCGAGGCGACCTTGCGGACGATCGCGAACAGGACGACGACCCCGACCACGCTGCCGACCGCCTTGAGGATGTTGCCCGTGCGGGGCTGACCGGTGCCCAGGTCGACGAAGTAGCCCTTCACCGACGTGATCTCGCGGCGCACGATGGTCTTGGGGCTCGCGCGGTAGACCAGCTGGTCGATGGTCTGCGCCAGTCGCTCGCGAGTGGCTTCCATCTCGGCGGCGAGCGCAGCGGGTTCCGGGCTCACGCCGGAGGGTTCCGGGCTCACGCCGGAGGGTTCCAGGGTCACGCCGGAAGGTTACCAACGCCGAGAGCCCGAGCCTGGACTAGGTTCTGCCTCATGACCCGACTCGCTCCCGGGGACCCTGCTCCCGACTTCACGCTCGACACCGACGACGGCGGCACGGACTCCCTCGCCGACCACCGCGGCCGCAAGGTGATCGTCTACTTCTACCCCGCGGCGATGACGCCCGGCTGCACCAAGCAGGCCTGTGACTTCACCGAGTCCCTGGCCTCGCTGCAGGCCCACGGCTACGACGTCGTCGGCATCTCGCCCGACTCCCCCGCCAAGCTGGCGAAGTTCCGGGCCCGCGACGCGCTCGGCTTCCCGCTCCTCTCCGACGCCGACCGGAGCGTGATGAAGGCCTACGGGGCGTTCGGGGAGAAGAAGCTCTACGGCAAGACGATCGAGGGCGTGCTCCGCTCCACGTTCGTCGTCGACGAGTCGGGCACCATCGAGCTGGCCCAGTACAACGTGAAGGCGACCGGGCACGTCGCCAAGCTGCGCCGCGACCTCGGGCTCGACTGACATCAGATCGGCGTCATTGCGACATCACAGTGATGTCGCTACGGTGTCGACATGCTGTCGGTGGATCTCCGGGCCCCTGGACGCCTGCTACGTCGAACGCCTGACCTGAGGCTCCTCCTCGGAGCCGGCCTGGTCTCCCTGACCGGTGACTGGCTGCTCTCGGTCGGCCTGGCCTACTCCGTCTACGCCCTCACCGGGTCCACCCTCGCCTCCGCCGGCGCGCTGCTGTCGGCGTTCGTCCCGCAGGTGGTGGTCGGCTCCTTCGCCGGCGTCTTCGTCGACCGATGGGACCGCAAGCGGACGATGGTGGTCACCAACCTGCTCCTCGGGCTGGGCCTGCTCCCCCTCCTGCTGGTCTCCGGCGCCGACCGGATCTGGGTCGTCTACGTCGTGCTCGCCGTGCAGGCCTGCCTCGAGGTGTTCTTCGCACCGGCCGAGCAGGCGTTCCTCCCACGCGTGGTCGACGATGCCGACCTGGTGGCGGCCAACGCGCTCAACGGCCAGGTCCGCAACATCGCCCGCCTGGTCGGCTCCGCGATCGGAGGCATCGCCGCGGCCGCGGGCGGGATCCGGGCCGTCGCGGTCGCCGACATCGTGACCTTCCTGCTGGCTGCGCTGCTGGTGGCGCGGATCGCGACCCCGGGACGGCCGGAAGGCTCGGAGGCGGCCTCGGACACCTCGGACGTGGTGCGGGGTCGGTTCGCGACCCTGGGCGAGGAGTGGCGCACCGGCTTCCGCACGGTGACCGCCGAGCCGGTCCTCCGGGTCCTGATGCTGGCCCTGCTGATCACGAGCACCGGCGAGGGGATCATGGGCACCCTCTTCGCGCCGTACGTCCGGCACGTGCTGCACGGCTCAGGTCAGGTGTACGGCGTGATCACGGGCGTCCA
>JAHEXO010000269.1 GCA_023252065.1 Nocardioides sp.
TCACGACACCCAGGGCGAGGATCGGCAGCCACCACGGCACCTCCGCACCGCGGTACGTCGCGCTGCCGGCCGAGGCGGACAGCGACACGACCCCGACCAGGCCGGCCACCGCCAGGGAGAGCGCACCGACCGTCAGGCCGCCGGCCGCGAGCACGATCGGCGGCACGCCGTGGTCCTCCCCTGCCGAGACCACGAAGAAGTAGGCGCAGCAGACCATCGCGGCCAGGCCCCAGACCACGCCGAGGCCGTCGACCGAGCCGGCGCCGAGCACGTCGAGCACGAACAGCAGCCCGAGCCCGGCGACCAGGGCTCCGGCGACGGTGAGCCGGCCGGGACGCTGGTGGTGACGCAGCCACAGCCAGCCGACGACCGCGACAGGGGCGGTGTACTCCAGCAGCAGGGCGACCGCCACCGGCAGCCGGTCGACGGCGCTGAAGAACGCGAGCTGGCAGCCGGCGACCGCCACCACGCCAGGGTGTCCGGCTCCTCCGCGGAGTTCACCAAGGCGACAGCGGCCAGCAGCGCCGCTTCAGTGTCATGGGTGAAGACCACGTTGACACATTACCGCACCCGCCCGTCACGTCATGTGTGATGGCGACGATGACTCATGACGTGATGGTGCCGGTCCGGCACTCCACGCGGGCAGGTCTGGGGTTCGCCGTCCTGGCGGCCGCGTCGTTCGGGCTGTCGGGGTCGCTGGCCTCCGGCCTCATGGACGCCGGCTGGAGCCCAGCCGCCCTGGTGCTGTGCCGGGTGAGCGTGGCAGCGCTGGTGCTGGCCGTCCCCAGCCGCGAGCGGTTGGCGGCGTTCCTCGACGAGCACGAGTTCACCGGCAGTCGGCGCGGTGACGAGTCCGAGCTCGCCGAGGTCCGGAGCATGCGGCCGCGGCTGCGAGACCTGCTCACCAGCGACCGGGACGACGCCGCCGTCCTGGTGAACGAGGCGCTGGCCGAGGCCCGGGCGGTGCCCCAGCTGGTGCGGCACGGCTCGCACGACTGGCACATCCACGCCGTCTCCCCGGCCGCTCCGCTGGAGACCCGGATCCTGGTCGAGGCGGCGATGGCGACGATCGACGTGATCCGCGCTGACGAGACCTCGCGGCTCGCGCTGTGCTCCGACCCCGACTGCAACGGCGTCGTCCTCGACCTCTCGCGCAACCGATCGCGACGGTTCTGCAGCACGGCCTGCACCAACCGGGCGGCCGTCGCGGCCTACCGCGCGCGCCGGCGCTGACAGGGTCGCCGGATATCGGGACGCAGATCGTCCGGAAGCTCGTCTACGGTGCCGTCATGGCCATTGCACGCTTTCCCGCCTTCGTCCTCGACTGCCCCGACCCGCGCGCCCTCGCCACGTTCTACGGCGCTCTGCTCGACTGGCCGGTGAAGGCGGACGACGGCTGGGCCGACATCCGGGCCGACTACGGCGACTGCATCAGCTTCCAGAAGGTCGAGGGCTACGTCGCGCCGCAGTGGCCGGGGCAGGACCTCCCGCAGCAGATGCATCTCGACGTGGTCGTCGACGACCTCGACGAGGGCGAGACCGCGGTGCTCGCCCTCGGTGCGACCAAGCACGAGCACCAGCCGGGGACGACGTTCCGGGTGTTCCTCGACCCGGCCGGCCATCCGTTCTGCCTCTGCGTCAGCTGACCGCTCGGAGCCTCAGTCGGGGTCGAGGAAGCGGCGCAGCACCTCCACGAACACCTCGGGCTGCTCGGAGTGCACCCAGTGACCCGCGGCCTTGACCACGACCCGCCGAGCGGCCGGGAACCACTGTTCCATCGCCGCGACGTAGGCCGGGACGACGTAGTCCGAACGCTCTCCGGCCACCCACAGCACCGGTCCGGGGTACGGCGGGGAGCCGGCCAGCAGGTCGTCGGGCCAGCCGCCGATCACGGGCAGGGCGGCGCCGAGCACGTCCAGGTTGACCTGCCAGCGCCAGCCGTCGCCGTCCCTGCGAAGGTTCTGGAGCAAGAACCCGCGCACCGTCGCGTCGGGCACGGCCACGGCGAGTGCCGCGTCGGCGTCGCCACGCTGCGAGAGCGTCGACAGGTCGAGCGCCTGCATCGCCGCGATGTAGCCCTCGAACTGCGACAGGTGGTCGTAGGCCACCGGTGAGACGTCGACGACGCAGAGCCGTTCGACGAGCTCGGGATGCCGCAGGGCGAGCACCATGGCCACCTTGCCGCCGAGCGAGTGCCCGACGAGCGCCACCGGGTCGTCGGCGGAGAGCAGGCCGGCGACCTGGTCGGCCACCTGGAGGTAGTCGAAGCTGTCGTCCCAGCCCGAGCGCCCGTGATGGGGCAGGTCGACGAGCAGCACCCGGTGGCGGTCGGCGAGCGCCTTGCCGATCTGCGTCCAGTTGCGGCCCTGGCCGAAGAGGCCATGGGCGAAGACCACCCGGGAGCCCCGGTCACCGATCGCCGTCGTGTGGAGCTGGGTCGGCGCGGTCACGCGCGCAGTCTCCCAGAGCGCAGGGTCAGCACCACCGGCGTACGCCGGACGGCGTGAGGTCGACGTCGCGCCGGACGACGGCGATCCGGCCGCCCCAGTTGCGGCAGGCCCGGCGGAACGCCTTGTCGCCGTACTCCACGGCGAGCACGTGGCGGCCGTAGGCGGCGACGTACCTCCAGCACTCGTGGTACTGCGCGCACTGCTCGGCGATCGCGAAGTCGAAGCCGGCGGCGGTGCCGTCCCACTCGGCCCAGTTCTTCTGGGCCGCAGCGAGGCCGTGACCGTGGGCCCCGGCGACCAGCAGCGCGGCGTAGGCCTTGGCGTCGGCCCGCGTGATCAGGTGGTGGCTGCGGCTGAAGGAGTCGAGGTTGTCGTACTCGACCGCGTCGTAGCCGTCGTCGGCGCACCCTCGGGTCCAGCGGCCCATGATCCGGGCCAGGTCTCGCCGCTTGGCCGGGGTGCGGATGTCGAGCAGCCACTCCCCCCACACCGAGTCGACGACCGGCTTGCCGGCGTCCTTGAGCACCAGCGACCAGTGGCGGCGCCAGAACCTCTTCTCGTTGCTCTGGGTCTGGAAGCCGTTGACGTAGCAGACGTTGTACTTCCCGGAGACCGGCTTCGCGCGCCGGTCACGCTCGACGATCCCGACGTGGTGGGGCACAGGGCGCGCACCGCCGAGCTGGTAGTCCCAGTCGGTGCCGGTCGGCGGCAGCGTGACCGCGGCGTACGACGGTGCCGCGAGGCCGAGCAGGCCGACCAGCAGGGCTCCCAGCACCAGGCCGAGTAGCAGACGGGGCCGCGCCATCAGAAGTCGAACCCGTCGAACATGTCACCGATCCCGCTCGCGGCGTCGCCGATGCCGTCGCCCACGCCCGAGGCGAGGTCGCCGAACCCGTCGCCCAGGCCTCCGGCGAGGGCACCGAGTCCGTCGCCGAGGCCCTCGAACATGAAGCCCATGAAGATCCAGTCGAGCGGGCCGAAGCCGCCGAAGTAACCGGCCGCGTAGGGGCGGTAGGCGGGGCCGCCCTCCCAGTAGGGCACGCGCCGGGTGCCGACCATCACCTGGCGGACGTCCGGCTCGGCGCCGGCCCGCACACGCTCGGCGTCGAGGGCACAGGCCGGCACCTGCCGCTCGGCGCCACCCATCGGCGCGTAGGTCACGTCGGCGACGGACAGGCCATGCCGGGGGTCGAAGAAGCAGGGCGGGCGGCGCTGCGGGAGCGCCAGGCCGGCGACCCGGGCTCGGACGCAGTCGATCGCGTACCGGCCGTCGTCGAGGATCTTGGTGACGTCCTGCACCTGCTCGGGACGGGTGATCGCGTCGGCCGCGGTCTTGGCTGCCTCGTAGGCGTCCAGGGCGCGCTGGTAGTCGGCGTTCGCCCCCTCGTCGAGCGGGCGTCCGGCCAGCTCGAGGTCGAGGTCCTGGAGCCCGACGCCGAGCGCCGTGACGTCCTCGAAGGCCAGCTTCTTCACCGGCTCGAGCCGGGCGGCTGCGCGAGCCCGAGAGAGCTCCTGGCTCCGACGCCGCATCACCACGAACCCGACGACCGCCGCCACCACGAGAACGACGAGCACCCACTCCATGGGCCGAGCCTACGTGGCGCGCCCCTCACCGGCCGCCCGGATCGCCCGGGCGCCGAGCTCGGCCAGGACAGCGCGCAGCTCTGGGGGCTCCTGCACGTCGAAGTCGAAGCCGAGCCAGGACAGGTGGAAGGCCAGCCCGATCAGCGACTCCGCGCCGGCCTCGAGCAGCGTGGTCTCGGCGTCGACCGCGGTGAGCGTCACCGAGCGCACGCTGGTGCGCTCGGCCACCTCCGACAAGGGGGCATGGATCAGCACCCTGGCCTGCACCCGGTACGCCGCGCTGGTCACGGACCGCTGGACGTAGGCCGCCGGGTCCTCGTGCTCCCGTTCACGGAACCGCCACGTGGTCGGCTCGACCGCCGTCATCCGGTCGAGCCGGAACGTGCGCCAGTCGTCGCGGTCGAGGTCGAAGGCCATCAGGTACCACCGCCGGCCGGTCGCGACCAGCCCCACGGGCTCGACGACCCGGCTGCTCGGGGTCTTGTCGCGCGACTCGTAGTCGAAGCGCACC
>JAHEXO010000270.1 GCA_023252065.1 Nocardioides sp.
CCCCACCCTGGAGCCCGACGACCTCGCCGTCCCGTGCCCGGTTGTCGCCCGGCTGGTCCGCCGTACCGACTCCGAGCAGACCTGGCTCGAGCTGGTCAGCGAGGAGGGCGGCCAGGTCCGACTGGTGGTGACCCTCGAGTCGGCGCTCCGACTGCGAGCGGTCCTGGGTGAGCTCCTGGCCGTAGCACGAGGCTGATCCACACGCTCGCGTCACCATCTATACATGCCCATCTTCGTATGGCATAATAGCGGCCAGGTGTTCCGTCTCGGGAAAGGACTCCCCCATGCACCCCACGTCGCGCACCCTCCGCGTGCGTGCTCTCGTCGCCGCCGTCGCGGCGATGGCCCTCACGGCGCTGACTCCCAGCGTCGCCGGGGCCCGCCCGGCCGACGACGTGACGCAGGCCCGGCACCACATCGCGGGCTCCCACGTCACCAACCACCGCACCCACATGGAGACGTGGATCGTGGGCTTCTACCACTACCGCCGTCGCGTGCGGATCCACGGCCACTGGCACGCCACGCGGTTCTACGGCCTCCGCGTCTCCGCCCAGCGCTGCGACCGTCGCCACTGCTGGGGCGACACCGTCCAGGGCCGGCTCTGGTCACCCCACCAGCCGGGCCGACCACTGCGCCGCTCAGGCACGGCCAGGGCAGCCGCCGCCCGCGCCGACCTGTGCCTGCAGGGCACCCCCGTGTGCGCAGCCCCGTGGAACTGGCTCCAGCGCTACATCGACACCCGCCAGCGCGAGCTGGTGCGCAGGTTCGTCAACCCGTGCGCCAAGGGCGGCCTCGAGGGCGGCGGGGTCGTGGCGGTCAAGGACCTCTCGGCGCGGATCCTGTTCGAGGGCGGGGTGCTCACGGCAGCGCGGGTGGGCTCAATGTTCGAGGGTCCGCCCGGGATCGCGCTCGGCGCCCTGGCCGGCTGCATGGTCGGCGAGGGCTCGGGCGGGGTCAAGACCGTCAAGCGCCTGGTCAGTGCGCTGAACCCCTTCGACCGCGGGCGGGTCTCAGGTGGCTAGGTGGCGTCGGATCCGCGCCGACCGGCGCACCCGCGAGCTGGTGTCCTGGTCGATCGGCATCGTGGTCGTGCTGGTGATCGTGGTGCTGGCGCAGTGGGCGGCCCACCGGCTGGGGTGGCCGTGAGCGGCCCCTGACCCCCGGGGGTCCGGAGGTGGCCGCGGCCACCTCCGGACCTCGGCTCACCGGGTCGCGGTGCCCTCGACGTAGTCGCTGTCGTGCGACTTCACCCACGCCATCAGCTTGCGCAGCTCGCGGCCGGTCTGCTCGATCGGGTGCTGCTCGCCCTGGGCGCGCAATGCCTTGAACTCCGGGCCACCGGCGTCCTGGTCGTCGATGAAGCGCTGGGCGAACGACCCGTTCTGGATGTCGGCCAGGACCGCCACCATGTTCTCCTTGACGTGCTCGTCGATGACCCGCGGGCCGGAGACGTAGTCGCCGTACTCCGCGGTGTCGGAGACCGACCAGCGCTGCTTGGCGATGCCGCCCTCGTACATGAGGTCGACGATCAGCTTCAGCTCGTGCAGGCACTCGAAGTAGGCGACCTCCGGCTGGTAGCCGGCCTCGGTGAGCACCTCGAAGCCGTACATCACCAGCTGGGAGGCACCGCCGCAGAGCACGGCCTGCTCGCCGAAGAGGTCGGTCTCGGTCTCTTCGGTGAACGTCGTGCGGATGCCACCGGCGCGGAGGCCGCCGATCCCCTTGGCGTAGGCGAGCGCGGTGTCCCAGGCCTTGCCGGTGGCGTCCTTCTCGACCGCCACCAGCACGGGTACGCCGCGGCCGTCGACGTACTCACGACGCACGAGGTGGCCGGGGCCCTTGGGGGCGATCATGATCACGTCGACGCCCTCGGGCGGGGTGATGTAGCCGAAGCGGATGTTGAAGCCGTGGCCGAAGACCAGGGTGTCGCCCGGCGTGAGGTTCGGCTCGACGGACTCGGCGTAGAGCTTCCGCTGCAGGTGGTCGGGCGCGAGGATCACCACGACGTCGGACTCCTCGACCGCCTCGGCCTGGGTCAGCACGCGCAGGCCCTCGGCCTCCGCCTTGGGCCGCGACTTCGAGCCCTCGGGCAGACCGACCCGGACGTCGACCCCGGAGTCGCGCAGCGAGAGGGCATGGGCGTGGCCCTGGCTGCCGTAGCCGAGGACCGCGACGTTCTTGCCCTGGATCACGGACAGGTCGGCGTCGTCGTCGTAGAACATCTGGGCCACGGTGGGCTCTCCTTCGCGGGGTTTTCTCTGGGTGGGAACGGGTGTCGGACAGGGATCACGCGCCGGCGGCGGTGGGTACGGCGACGGGTCGCGGGCTGCGCTCGCTGATCGAGCGGGAGCCACGGCCGATGGCGACCATGCCCGACTGGACCAGCTCGCGGATCCCGAAGGGCTCGAGGATCCGGCGGAAGTCCCCGAGCTTGTCGGCGTTGCCGGTCACCTCGATGGTGATCGCGTCGGGAGCCACGTCGACGACCTTGGCCCGGAACAGCTGGACCGCGTCGATCACCTGGCCGCGGGTGGTGGCGTCGGCGCGCACCTTGACCAGCATCAGCTCGCGGTTGACCGAGAGCGGGCCGTCGAGCTCGACGATCTTGATCACCTCGACCAGCTTGTTGAGCTGCTTGGTGACCTGCTCGAGCGGGGAGTCCTCGACGTTGACCATGATCGTCATCCGCGAGACCTCAGGATGCTCGGTCGGGCCGACGGCGAGGGACTCGATGTTGAAGCCACGCCGGCTGAACAGGCCGGCGATCCGGGCCAGGACGCCGGGCTTGTTCTCGACCAGGACCGACAGGGTGTGGGTGTTCATCTAGAGATCGTCCTCGTCGAACTTGGGCGCGAGGTCGCGCGCGTACTTGATGTCGTCGTTGCTGGTGCCGGCGGCGACCATCGGCCAGACCATGGCGTCGCGGTGCACCCGGAAGTCCACCACGACCGGCCGGTCGTCGATCTTCATCGCCTTCTCGATGGTGGCGTCCACGTCGTCGGGCGACTCGCAGGCCAGGCCCTCGCAGCCGTAGGCGTCGGCGAGCTTGACGAAGTCGGGGATGCGCTTGGAGTCCAGGTCGGTGTTGGAGTAGCGCTCGTTGTAGAACAGCGTCTGCCACTGCCGCACCATGCCGAGCGACTCGTTGTTGATGATCGCGACCTTGATCGGGATGTCGTTGATCGCGCAGGTGGCGAGCTCCTGGTTGGTCATCTGGAAGCAGCCGTCGCCGTCGATGGACCAGACCGTGCTCTCGGGACGGCCGACCTTCGCGCCCATCGCGGCCGGCACCGAGAAGCCCATCGTGCCCAGACCTCCGGAGTTGATCCAGGTGCCGGGATGCTCGAAGTCGATGAAGTGCGCCGCCCACATCTGGTGCTGGCCGACGCCCGCGCAGTAGATGGTCTCGGGGCCGGCGATCGCGCTGAGCCGCTCCAGCACGTACTGCGGGGCCAGGCTGCCGTCGGCGGGTGCGTCGTAGGCGACCGGATAGCGCTTCTTGAGCCCGGCCAGGTAGTCGACCCACTGCTCGTAGTCGCCGCTGCGACCGGCGGCCGCCTCGGTGCGGAGGAGGGTCGTCAGGTCGGCGATCACCTCGCGGCAGTCGCCGACGATCGGCACGTCGGCCTGGCGGTTCTTGCCGATCTCGGCCGGGTCGATGTCGGCGTGGATCACCAGGGCACCCGGCGCGAACGAGTCGAGGTTGCCGGTCACCCGGTCGTCGAACCGGGCCCCGAGCGAGATGATCAGGTCGCTGCGCTGGAGCGCGGCCACCGCGGCCACGGTGCCGTGCATTCCCGGCATCCCGAGGTGCTGCGGGTGGCTGTCGGGGAAGGCGCCGCGGGCCATCAAGGTGGTCACCACCGGGATGCCGGTCAGGGCAGCCAGCTCGAGGAGCTCGCGGGCAGCGCCGGCGCGGATGGTGCCGCCACCGACGTAGAGCACGGGCCGCTTGGCGTCGAGCATCAGCCGGACGGCTTCCTTGATCTGCTTGGCGTGGGGGCGGGTCACCGGTCGGTAGCCGGGGAGGTTGATCTCGGTCGGCCACACGAAGCTCGTGGTCGCCTGGAGCGCCGACTTGGCGACGTCGACCAGCACCGGGCCCGGCCGGCCGGTCGAGGCGATGTGGAAGGCCTCCGCGATGGTGCGCGGGATGTCTGCCGGGTCGGTGACCAGGAAGTTGTGCTTGGTGATCGGCATCGTGATGCCGCGGATGTCGGCCTCCTGGAAGGCGTCGGTGCCGATGGAGGCGGCTCCGACCTGGCCGGTGACCGCGACGATCGGCACCGAGTCCATGTGGGCGTCGGCGAGCGGCGTCACCAGGTTGGTCGCGCCCGGGCCCGAGGTCGCCATGCACACGCCCACGCGGCCGGTCGCCGCGGCGTATCCCTGAGCGGCATGGCCGGCGCCCTGCTCGTGGCGGACCAGGATGTGCCGGATGGAGGAGTCCATGAGGGGGTCGTACGCCGGGAGGATGGCGCCGCCGGGGATCCCGAAGATGTGCTCGGTGCCGGCTGCCTCGAGCGACCTGATCAAGCTC
>JAHEXO010000271.1 GCA_023252065.1 Nocardioides sp.
TCGGCGACCTGTTCCGCGACTCGATCGCCTGGAACAACATCGTCGCCGGCCTCGCGCTTGCCGCGTCGTACGCCGTGGTGTTCTTCGCCGCGGCCTGGGCGAGGTTCACCACCAAGGACGTCACCAGCTAGGGAGCGCGCTCAGATGGCGTCGGCGAGCGGCCAGCCGCCCGCGGCGAGCCGCTCCGAGACGCGGGCGACGTCGACGTCGTCAGCGCGCTGGTAGACGATCTGCTCGACCATCGCCTCGATGTCCTCGCGGGAGATCGGGTCGACCGACTCCAGCGACTGGGCGGCGAGCCCGTCGGCGATCGCGTGGATCTCCTCCGAGGTGAGCCGCCGCCGCAGGACGCCCAGGATCGGCGCGTAGTCCTGCGGCGGGATGCCCTCGGGGTAGCCCGCGCGCAGCCAGTCGAGCACGCTCTGGCCCAGCGAGGAGGTCTGCTCGGCCACGGACGCTCAGCTCTTGGGGACGATCGTCGGGTAGGTGTGCTCGAAGCTGAGCTGGTCTCCGTGGCCGGAGGCCCAGATGTAGGCGAGGCCCAGTCCGATGCCGGCCAGCACGACGGCGAAGCACACCCCGGCTGCGACCTTGCCGAGCAGGTGGCGACGTCGGAGCGAGGCCGTCTCGGCGCCGCCCTCGGCGCCGTCGACACCGACGGTGCCCAGAGCGGAGGCACGGACGCCGAGGGCGTAGACCACGGGGAGGCCGGCACCCAGGATGAGGCTGTAGATCAGGACCTTCCAGATGTCCTGGAGGAACAACGAGAACATCGGTGCCTCCTCAGGCCGCGACCGGGTCGGACGGCTCGAGGACCGCGCTCGGGTCCTCCCAGTCGTCGTTGACGTTCTCGGCCGTGACCGGGTTGCGACGGGAACGGACGTACATGAGGCCGGCAGCCACCACGAGGATCGCGACCATGACGAGGGCGCCGACGAGGCCACCGCCCACGACGTTGCCGATCTCCCAGGTGGCCGCACCGACCAGGGCCGCCATCGGCAGGGTGATGAACCACGCCACGGCCATCCGGCCGGCGACGCGCCAGCGGACCGAGGCTCCGGGCTTGCCGAGGCCGCTGCCCAGGATCGAGCCGGTGGCGACGTGGGTGGTCGAGAGGGCGAACCCGAGCTGGCTCGAGGCCAGGATGACCGCGGCCGCCGAACCCTGGGCAGCGGTGCCCTGGCGCGCCTCGATCTCGGTGATGCCCTTGCCCATGGTGCGGATGATCCGCCAGCCACCGACGTAGGTGCCGAGCGCGATCGCGACGGCACAGGAGACCTTGACCCACGTCGGGATGGCGCCGAGGTCGGTCCAGCTGCCGTAGGCGATCAGCGCCAGCGTGATCACGCCCATCGTCTTCTGCGCGTCGTTGGTGCCGTGGGCCAGCGCCATCAGCGACCCGGTGCCGATCTGGCCCCAGCGGAACCCGCCGTTGTTCAACCCTTCGCCGAGCGCGCGGGTAATCCGGAAGATCACCCAGGTGCCGACCATGGACACGATCGCTGCGATCACCGGTGAGGCGAAGGCAGGCAGGATCACCTTGCCGACGACGCCGTCGAGCTTGGTGCTGTCGCCGGTCCAGTGGACGCCGCCCCAGCCGATGCCGGCGATGGTGGCGCCGATCAGCCCGCCGAAAAGCGCGTGCGAGGAGCTCGAGGGCAGGCCGAACAGCCAGGTCGTGAGGTTCCAGATGATGCCGCCGACCAGGCCGGCCAGGATGATCAGCAGCAGTGCCGATCCGTGGTCGGCGGTCAGCGCCGGGTCGGGCGCCCCGTTGGAGTCCTGGATGGAGACGACCGCGTTGGTCACGGTCAGGGCCACGGCGACGGACAGGAACGCTCCGACGAGGTTGAGGACCGCGGCCAGCGCGACGGCGGTCTTGGGCTTGAGGGCACCGGTTGCGATGGTGGTGGCCATCGAGTTGCCGGTGTCGTGGAAGCCGTTGGTGAAGTCGAAGCCGAGCGCGACGATCACGACGAGGATCAGGGTGAGCAGCTGTGCCGACACGTGGTCGAGTGTGAGGCCAAGGTGACCTCCAGGGAAATCCCCTGTGTCCAGTTCACCAACTGTTCAAGGTTCCGTTCACCTGACGTTCACCTGGGCGCAGGCGACCGCTGCCGTGACGCGAGGTGCGAATGTGGCGGGTCGGGCTCCTGGTGAGCGCCCGTGCCCTAGAGCCCTCGCTCGGTCCAGGAGCCTCGGCCGCCGCCGTACCAGTCGCTGTAGTAGCCGCCCTCGAACCCGGCCGGGCCACGCGAGCCGAGGTAGGACCCGACCACCGCGGCGCCGAGGTCGTCGAGCTCCGGCGCGACGACGCGACCGTCGACCCGCTTGGCCATCGAGTCGACGAACCTGGCCAGGCCCGGGTCGGTGCCGAGCCGGAAGAAGGTCACCTGGGCCCCGAGCCGGCCGGAGCCGTCGAGCTCGCGCACCGAGTAGGCGACGGTCAGGGGGTGGGGCGGGTACTCGAAGTAGACCTCACCGTTGGGCTCGAGGTGGGAGGTCGGCTCGCCGTCGGTGACGATCAGCAGCACGGGCTGGGCGCTGGGGTGCTTGCGGAAGAACCGGTTGGCCAGCAGCAGGGCGTGGTGGAGGTTGGTGCCCTTGTCCCACATCGCGTCGAGGCCGGTGAGCTCCTCGATGTCCATCACCTGCGCGTGCCGGCCGAAGCCGATCAGCTGGAGGGCGTCGCCGCGGAAACGCGACCGGATCAAGGTGTGCAGCGCCAACGCGGTGCGCTTCATCGGCACCCAGCGGCCGTCCATCGCCATCGAGAACGACGTGTCGACCAGCAGCGCGACGGCGGCCTGCGTGCGCGCCTCGGTCTCGCTCACCTCGACATCGCCGACCTCGATCCGGATGCCAGGCCCCTGGTGGCGAGACGAGCGCAGAGCGCCCTCCTCGACCAGCGGGCCGCCACCGCTGGCGACCGTGCGTCGTACGGCGTTGGTGATCGTGCGCGTGACGTCCCACGGCTCGGTGTCGCCGAACTGCCACTCGCGGGTCGCACCGGAGAGCTCGCCGGCCGCGCCCGCCTGGCGCAGGTCGCGCTGGCCCTGGCGACCACTCATTCGCTGGGCGACGTCCTTGAGGAGGGCCTTGCCCAGCTGCCGCATCGCCTTCGGGCTGAGCTTGAGCTGGCCATCGCTGCTGCGCTTGAGGTAGCCCGAGTCCCGCAACGCCTGCTCGAGCCGTTGCAGGGTCCGGGCGTCGACGGCGGCCTCGTTGCCGAGCTGCTGGGAGAGGAGGTCGAGGTCGATGTCGTCGAGCCGAGCGCCGTCGTAGGACTGCGCGACCTGCTCGGCGAGCTGGTCCAGACCAGCAAGGTCCTGGAGGACGCCGGTGCCGTCGCCGAGACCGAGACCCTGCTCGCCGTCGAACTGCTCGGAGCCGCGCCAGTCCTCGCCGGGCCGCAGAGCCTGGAGGTTGGCGTCGAGCTGCGCCAGCTGCTGCATCAGGTCGGGTGAGCCGAACGCCCGCTCGGCCAGCGACATCAGCTCGGCCCGCTGCTCCGCGGTCATCGAGTTCATCATCCGCTGGGCAGCCGCCGCGCGCTCGGCCATCGCATCGATGAGCTCGTCGACGTTCTGCGGGTTCTCCGGGAAGAACTGGCCGTGCTTGTCCATGAAGTCGGCGAAGTCCTCCGGGGTGTCCTCACCGCGGGCGTGCTTGGACAGGAGCTCGTTGAGATCGGTGAGCATCTCGTTGATCGCCGCCCGGTCGGCGTCGGTGGCGTTCTCCAGCGCCTCCTTCATGCCGGCGAACCGCTGGTCGAGCATCTCCCGTCCGAGCAGGTCCTTGATCTGCTCGTAGTCCTCGCGCGCCTCGCGGCTCTTCCAGTCGTACGACGACAGCTCGCTCACCGCGGCAGCCGTCGAGGACGGCAGGTTGTCGAGGGTGAGCTCGCGCAGGGCACGGTCGCCCTCGTCGAGGTCGATGTCGCGGGCGAGCTGGCCGCGCTCACTGAGGACGGCGTGGTCGAGCAGCTCGCGGACCTCCTGGAGCGTGCCGTCGAGGTTGTGCCGCTGGGTCAGCTCGCGGCGCTTCTCGGCGATCCGGCGGGCCAGGTCGTCGAGCCCGCGCTGGTCCTGGCCCCCGCGGCGGAGGAACTCGCGCATCGCACGCTCGGGTGAGTAGCCGGCCATCACGTCCTGGCCGATGGCGTCGAGGGCCTCGGCGATGTCGACCGGAGGTGCCAGCGGGTCCGGCCCCCCGTCGTAGGCCCGATAGCGCGAGCGGGGCTCGTGACGCCTAGCCATCGGCCCGCTCCACGCTCATCCCCGCGCGAAGGGCGCGCGGGATCTCGGCGACCTCGTCGACCCTGGTCAGCAGCCCGGCCACCTCGTCGCGTGACGCGGTGGAGTCGACCTCGACGGAGTAGACGACCCCCTGCGAGGCCCAGGTCTCGCGGTCGAAGGCGCCCCCGACACCAACCCGCACCCCGGACACCGGGACGCCCAGCGCCTGGCCCTCGCGGAACGCGTCGTTGAGGACGCACAGCGCCACCG
>JAHEXO010000272.1 GCA_023252065.1 Nocardioides sp.
GCCCCGCCGGCCGGGACGAGCCGGGTGAACGCGTCGTCGGCCAGCACTAGGCAGGTGACGCCGGTGCGGGCGAGGCCGCGCCCCTCGGGCGGCGGTGGCTCGTCGCGGTGGACCGTGGCGTGGCCGAGGCCCACACCCGGGGCGTCGAGGACGGAGTTGGTGGGACCGGTCGGGAGAGACCCGATCGCGATGCCCAGGTCGCGAGCGCGCGGCATGCGCTCATCCAACCAGTTCTGCCGGTGGTTTCGAGACAGGCGCCAGGGCGCCTTCCTCAACCAGCGGCATCGGCAACCGGACCCACTGCTGTTTGAGGAGGTCGCTCTGCAACCGTCTCGAAACCCGGTGACGTGCCTGACATGCTCCTCCCATGTCCATTCCCGTCGTGTGGTCGCCGGAGACCCGGCGCCACGAGCCGATGCGCGAGGTCTGGGTCGGCGTCCCGACCGAGTGCACCGAGGTGCCCGAGCGCGTCGACCGCATCCTCACCGCCCTGGCCGGTCACGACCTCGTCGAGGCGGCGTCGTACGACGACGAGGTGCTGCTCCGCGTCCACGACCCGGACCTCGTCGAGCACCTGCGCACCGTTCACGCCGACTGGATGTCCGGACCGTACGACGAGCTGGTGGGGCAGGACCGGGTGGTGCCCTACGTCTTCCCGACCCCGGCGATGACCCAGGGCATGCCGACGACCCGGGCGGTGGCCACGCACGGACGCGCCGGTGAGTTCGGCTACGACACGATGACCCTGGTCGGACCCGGCACCTGTGAGGCCGCCCGCGCGGCCGTCGACTGTGCGCTCACCGCCGTCGCCCTCGTGCAGGGCACCGAGGCCGGCGCGGCGTACGCCCTCTGCCGCCCGCCGGGCCACCACGTCACCCGGAGCGGCTACGGCGGCTCCTGCTACCTCAACAACGCCGCGGTCGCCGCCGAGGCGCTGCGCGCCGCCGGTCACGCGACGGTGGCCGTCGTCGACCTCGACGCCCACCACGGCAACGGCACCCAGGCGGTCTTCTGGGAGCGCGACGACGTCCGCTACGGCTCCCTCCACGTCGACCCGGCGGCCGGCTGGTTCCCCCACTACTTCGGGCACGCCCACGAGACAGGCGTCGGGGCGGGGCTGGGCGCCACCCGCAACCTCCCCCTGGCCGAGGGCACCGCCGACGGACCGTGGCTCGAGGCCGTCCGCGAGCTCGCGGCGTTCGCCGACGGTGCTGACGCTCTCGTGGTCTCCCTCGGTGTCGACGCCGCCGCAGACGACCCCGAGAGCCCGCTCCAGGTCACTGCCGACGGGTACGCCGCCGCTGGACGCCTGCTCGGGTCGCTGGGGCTACCGACGGTCGCGGTCCAGGAGGGCGGCTACCACCTCGACACCATCGGCGGCCTGGTGGCTGCCTACCTCGACGGACACGACCGCGCAGGGGCTGGCTAGCGTCGGGGCATGAGACCTATCGCCGCCGTGGTCCTGGTCGACGAGCGTGGCTGGCTCCTGCTCCAGGAGCGCGACGAGGGTGCGCCGACCAACCCGGACCAGTGGTCGATGGTGGGCGGTGGCGTCGAGGCGGGGGAGTCGTTCGCCGAGGCTGCCGTGCGTGAGCTCGCCGAGGAGACCGAGGTGACGGGCGTCGACCTCACCCTCGTCGACACGCTCACCTACTACTGCGACGGCTGCGAGGGCTGGCACGACGTGGAGCTCTTCCTGGGCTTCACCGACCTCACCGACGCCGACGTCGTCTGTCACGAGGGCCGGCAGATCGTGTTCGTCGACCCGCGCACGATCCACACCCTTCGGTGGAGCCGCAACCTCGTGCACGGCCTGCCACGGGTCCTCGGCCACCAGGAGTACGTCGAGCGGTTCGGCCGCCGCGAGCCCCACGGCTTCGGCTGCGTGATCCTGGTCGACGCCGAGGGTCGGGTGCTGCTGCAGGAGCGCGACGAGCACGCCCCGATCGACCCCGACCGGTGGGGGCTCTCCGGCGGTCATCTCGAGCCGGGGGAGAGCCCGGAGGAGGGCGCCTACCGCGAGGTCGAGGAGGAGACCGGAGTCCGGCTCGAGCCGGGCACTCTCACCCTGTTCCGCACCTTCGAGGTGTTCCACCCGACGTACGGCTCGGTCGACGCCGTGCACGTCTTCGTCGGCCGGGTGGACCTCACCGACGCCGACATCGACTGCCGCGAAGGCCGCCGGATCGTCTTCGTCGAGCCCGAGCGCGCGCGCAACCTCGACCTGTCCATGACGGGCGTGCTCGCGGTCCCGGTCTTCCTCGACTCACCGGAGTACGCCGTGCTGGTCGCGGCACGGGGGTAGCCACGGGTTCCCCGATCCGTCGCGGACGGCAAGGATGCCCCCATGAGCATCGACGTGCTGCCCGTGCCCGGCCCCGGGGCCGAGGACGTCGTGGTGGCGACCGGAGGCCCCGACGAGGGCGCTGTCTTCACCGGCACCGAGGACGGCGCCGTCTGGCGGATCTCCCACGGCGGCAACCGGATCGACATGGTCGCCGACACCGGAGGCCGTCCGCTCGGCATCGAGATAGACCTCGACGGGCGGTTGCTGGTCTGCGACGCCCGCCTCGGTCTGCTGCGGGTCGACCCCCGCAACGGCGCGGTCGAGCACGTCGCCGACAAGGTCGCCGGGGTGCCGATGGTGTTCTGCAACAACGCGGCGATCGCGAGCGACGGCAGCGTGTGGTTCTCCGACTCCTCGACCCGGTTCGGGCTCGAGCGGTGGAAGGACGACTTCGTCCGCGACACCCGCACCGGACGGCTGCTGCGGCTCGGCGCGGACGGCACGGTCGAGGTGGTGCTCGACGGGCTCCGCTTCGCCAGCGGGGTAGCCCTTTCGGCCGACGAGTCCTACGTCGCGGTGGCCGAGACCGCCGGCCGGACCGTCGTACGCCGCTGGCTGACGGGCCCGCGCGCCGGGGAGCAGGACCATCTCGTCGACGACCTGCCCGGCTATCCCGACAACATCGCCCGGGGGAGCGACGGCCTGATCTGGGTGAGCATCGCGAGCCCCCGCGACCCACTTGTGGAACGGCTCCAGCGCAGCCCCCAGCCCATCCGGGCCGCGGTCACGAAGATCCCCGAGGCGCTCCAGCCCAAGCCGAAGCGCACGGTCCGGGCCCAGGCCTACGACGACTCCGGCCGGTTGGTGCACGACGTCGACGTGGCCACCGACCGTTACCACATGGTCACGGGCGTGCGTGAGCACGACGGACGGCTCTGGCTCGGCTCGCTGCACGAGCCGGCCATCGCCGTCGTCGACCTCTGACGGGTCAGGGGTAGTCGACCACCGTCACCGGCACGTCGGGGTTGGCTATGGTCGAGGAGCCGCCGACGTCGTTGACGACATGCCTGATGCCACCGCTGCCGTTGGTGGCGTCGAGGAAGAGCGTCAGCAGGTCGTGCAGGTGGACGCCCGGTGTGGTCGGCACCTCGAACGCATGGTAGGCGAAGACGTCGACCCCCTGGTTGAAGAAGCTGTAGGAGCCCATCCCGTAGCCCGAGAAGTGCCGGACGTCGTCAGCGACCTTGACGGCGGCGTAGCCGTCGGTCGTCGGCGACGACCGCCAGGCCTCCTGCCCGGGCACGTCGTAGGGCATCTCGTTCTGGAAGAAGATCACCGAGCCGTGCTCGCCGTTCCAGACCACCTCGAACTTCTGGTAGTGCTCGACGAAGAGCCCCGTCGCGTCGACCTGGTCGCCGTTGACGACGAGGCCGGTGTCGGCGGTGTTCTGGTCCCAGCCGACGCCCGTGCCGTGGTCGGCGCGCCAGGCCCAGATGTCGTCGAGGACGACGTGGTCGCTGTTGACCACGAGGCTGGTCGTCGCCCGGCCCTCATGTGGGCCGCCGATCCGGAAGAAGACGTCCTGCAGGGCGGTCGGGTCCGCGGCGCTCGACTTCTTGCCGTGGGCGGTCCCGACCCGCAGCAGCGCCGGCGAGCTCGTCGGGCCGGCGTCGATGGTCAGGCCCGCGACGTCCACCCCCTGCACGTCGCCGATCACGAGCGGTACGGCGCCGTGCTGGGCGGTCAGGGTCGCCAGGCCCAGCCCGAGCACCACCGTGTCGGCGCGCTTGACCTTGATCGAGCTGCCCACGTCGTACACGCCTGGCGTGAGCAGCAGCTGCCGGCCCCGAGCGAGCTGGCTGTTGATCGTCGCGACCGAGTCCGACGGCTTCGCGACGTAGAACGACGAGAGCGGGAGCGAGCGCCCCGGCGTCGAGCCGGACTCCCACGTGGGCCCCGAGGAGTCTCGTGCCGCGGCCGGCACGAAGACCCGCCAGCGGCCGGAGTCGTCGACGTAGAGGTAGGGCTTCTCCCGCGTGACCGGCGTGGTGGCCAGCGTCGTGTCGTACGTCGCGGGGGCGCAGCCGAAGCACTCGGCGGGAGCGCCGTTGTCGCCCGAGAACACCTGGTTCCACACGCTGTTGCTCCAGGAGCCGATGTCGGAGCTGCGGGTGTACCACTGCTGCTGCGACCCGTTGACCACG
>JAHEXO010000273.1 GCA_023252065.1 Nocardioides sp.
TTGGCGAGCACCTGCTCGGCCCGGTCGGGCGCGATCGTCGAGGTCGGGTCGAGGGCGACCGTGATGTCCCAGGTGTGCAGCACGTGCTCACCGACGCGCAGCCGCAGGAATCCGGCCAGATCGAGGTCCATGCCGAACAGGTCGAGCCGCCATCCCGTTCGCTGCTCCTCGGTCAGGGCGTCCACCGCGGCGAGGAGCGCGGCGTTGGCGGCGACGGAGTCTCTCACCTGGTCGCCGGGGTCCTTGGCGTTCCACTCGTCCCAGACCGGCTGGGCCGCGTCCTGCCCCGAGGCGGGCGTGCCGTCGCGGCCGGAGAGGAGGTAGCCGGTGAAGATCACCGCGCTCGAGCCGAGGTGCGAGGCGACGTCGGCGATCGACCACCCGTCGTCGTACGACGGCTGTCCGGCCAGGTCGTCGTCGACGCCGGCGAGCGTGGTGGCGAGGTTGTCCTGCGACGCCCGGAGGGCGGCGATGAGCCCCGAGACGGTTGAAGGTTCACTCATCCCTCGACCCTACTCCGGCCGCGGCCACTGCGGCCTCAACGGTCACAGCGGCGCGGCACTCCCGTCACTTGTCAGGGTTGCGGAGGCCGACCAGCGACCGGATCCCGGTCAGCCGGGGACCCGACACGGCTCTACACCCAGGCGGGGAAGGTGGGCTCGGGGAGGGGGCCGGTGGAGGCGTCCCGGCCGGACTCGAGCGCCTGGCCGAGCTGCAGAAGGGCGGCTTCGCTGCCGCGCGCACCCCACAGGCTGACCGCGACGGGCAGGCCGTGGACCAGCTCGACCGGCACGGTCAGGATCGGCGCCCCGGCCAACGCGCTGGAGTCGCAGGAGCCGCCGGTGTAGGCGTCGCCGTTCACCAGGTCGATCGGGGTGGCCGGAGCGATCGCGGGTGCGATCAGCGCGTCGAGGTCGTGCACGCCGAGGACCCGGTCGAGCTCGGCGATGCCGGCGGCCGCACAGGCGTCGACGGCCTCGAGGTAGGCCGGCGAGGCGACGCCCTCGGTCTCCGCCGCCTGTTCCAGCAGGCTCTGGCCGAACCACGGCTGCTCCGCATCGGCGTGGGCCCGGTTGAAGGCGATCACGTCGTGGAGGTCGAGGACCCCGCTGTCACGGGTGTGGAGATACTTCGCTAGTGACACCTTGAGCTCCACCAGCATGAGGGTGAGCTCGTGCTGCTCGTCGAGACCCTTCAGCGCCGGAAGCGTGATCCCGTCGACGATCTCCGCACCGGCCGCGGACAGCAGGTCGAGCGCCCGCTCCGCCGCGTCGTCGGCGGCAGGGCTGAACCCCCAGACATCGCGCGGGACGCCGACCTTGCGTCCGCGGACCCCTCGTCCGAGGACGGCCGTGGTGTCGGTACCGGCCAGGACGTCGAGCAGCGCCGACGTGTCGGCGACGGTTAGCGCCATCGGCCCCGGGGAGTCCTGCGACCAGGAGATCGGGACGACGCCCTGCGTCGGGACCCGACCCACCGTCGGCTTGAGCCCGACCACCCCGCACGCGGCGGCCGGTGCCGTGATCGAGCCGTTGGTCTCGGTGCCGATCGCGAACGGCGCGAGCCGCGCCGCCACGGCCGCACCGCTGCCGGAGCTCGAGCCCCAGGCCGTGCGGTTGAGCCCGTAGGGGTTGCGGGTCAGCCCGCCGTGGGCGCTCCAGCCGGACGTCGAGTGGTGGTCGCGGATGTTGGCCCACTCGCTCAGGTTCGTCTTGCCGAGCACGACCATCCCGGCGTCGCGGAGGCGTCGTACCAGCGGTGCGTCGAGCCGAGGCGGCACGTCGGCCAGCGCCAGCGAGCCCGCGGTCGAGGCCAGTCCCGCCGTGTCGATGTTGTCCTTCACCACGATCGCCTGCCCGTGCAGGGGCGACCGCTGCCGGCCCTGCGCCATCTCGCGGTCGAGCACCTCCGCCTCGGCCAGGGCATCGGTGTTGACCGCGTTGACCGACCGGATCTGCGGGTCGACCTCCTCGATCAGCCCGAGCAGTCGTCGTACCTCGTCCTGGGCCGGTCCGGAGCTCACCGTCGCATCCTGGCACCTCGCCCGGCCAGGAGGGGCCCGAGCAGGGGGAGCGATCGAGGACCCTCGAGGAAACCGCTGTGAAAATGCGGGTACCGGCGGCGGACTCGGCGACTCACGCAGCGGTTTCTCGGGCACCCCGGCCCACCCGCCACAGCCACCAGAGCCCGACGAAGGGCAGGACGAGGGGGACGTAGCCGTAGCCGTTGCCGTAGTCCGACCAGACGCTCGCCTTGTCGAGGTCGGAGGGGTGGCTGAGGGTGCCGATCACCAGCACGCCGGTGAGCTCGATGCCGATGGTCACCAGGGCGACCCGGCGGCGGTCGGTGGCCAGGGCCCAGGTGGCGACGATGTAGACGATCCCGGAGAACAGCGAGAGCGAGTAGGCGACCGGCGCCTTCGAGGCATGGGTGGCCAGCTGGACCAGCGCGCGGGCCGTCGCGGCCACCGCGAAGAGGCCGTAGACGAAGACCAGCACGCGCCCGAAGCCGGACCGGGTCGAGGTGGTGCGGGCCGAGCTCATCGCGCGCTCCACAGCTGGTGGAGCCGCAGGAACAGCACCGGTACGACGATCACGCCGACCAGGAGCACCGCGGTGCCGGAACGGGTGCGTTCGCCCATCGCCCAGACGAAGGCGATCGGCAGCACCAGCACCAGGCCGACCAGGTAGCCGACGTAGGCCGCGACGTTGACCCCGCCGGTGTCGCCGAAGACCTGCACCAGCCCGACCACGAGCTGCGCGAGCAGGCCGAGCGCGAGCAGGGCGAGGGCGCCGAACAGGTAGTCGTCCGGCAGCCGATCGCGCACGATCAGCACCACCAGCCACACCGCGATCACGGCCGCCAGGACGCTCAGCACGATCTGCAGGCCGGTCACGAGCCGAGCCTAGGGGAGAGGAGAATCGCCGTGATGCCGGGATCCGGCCCACCTCCCGCTAGGCTGTAGCCATCAATTCGTCGAGCTCTCGCCGCGAGTTGTCCGCCACGTCGTAGCAGCACCGCTGCTCCGTGGTGAAGCCGCCCGAAGCCTTCGGACCCGGCTTGTCGGCGAGACACAGCACAGATAGCGCTTCCCTTGACCACGTTCACAGACCTCGGCGTGCCTGCACGCCTGTCCACCGTCCTGGCCCGCCAGGGCATCGAGACCCCTACTCCCATCCAGTCGGCGACCCTGCCCGACTCCCTCGCCGGGCGCGACGTGCTCGGCCGCGGCCGGACCGGCTCGGGCAAGACCTACGCCTTCCTGCTGCCGCTGGTCGCTCGTCTCTCCGACGGCGGCCCGGCCCGACCGCGCTCGCCGCGGGCCCTGATCCTGGCCCCGACGCGTGAGCTCGTCGGCCAGATCGACGCCGCCCTGGCACCGCTCGCGGCGGTTGCCGGCCTCAGCACCCGCACCGTGTTCGGCGGAGTGGGGCAGGGCCCGCAGGTCAGCGCCCTACGGCGCGGGGTCGACATCCTCGTCGCCTGCCCCGGCCGGCTCGAGGACCTGATCGGCCAGGGCGCCTGCAGCCTCGACGACATCGAGGTGACCGTGCTCGACGAGGCCGACCACATGGCCGACCTCGGCTTCCTGCCAGGCGTCCGCCGGCTCCTGCGTCGTACGCCGTCGCGCAGCCAGCGCCTGCTCTTCTCGGCCACCCTCGACAAGGCAGTCGACGGCCTGGTCCGCGAGTTCCTGACCCAGCCGGTGACCCACCAGGCCGACTCGGCGCAGTCGCCGGTCGCCAAGATGACCCACCACGTGCTGCACGTCGACCGCGAACACCGGTTGCCGGTGCTCGTCGACCTCACCAGCGCCCCGGGCCGCACGATCGTCTTCACCCGCACCAAGTACGGCGCCAAGGCGCTGGCCCGCCAGCTCAACCGCAGCGGCGTCTCGGCCGTCGAGCTGCACGGCAACCTCGGTCAGGGTGCGCGCACCCGCAACCTCGACGCCTTCCACTCGGGCAAGGCGGCCGCCCTGGTGGCGACCGACATCGCGGCGCGCGGCATCCACGTCGACGACGTCGCTCTGGTCGTGCACGCCGACCCGCCGGCCGAGCACAAGGCCTACCAGCACCGCTCGGGCCGCACCGCCCGCGCGGGCAGCGCCGGCACCGTGGTCACCCTGATGACCTCCGACCAGGTCCGCGACGTGCGCGACCTGACCAGGGCAGCAGGCATCTCGCCGACCACCACCCGGATCCAGGGCTCGTCCCACCCGGTCCTCGTCGAGCTGGCTCCCGGCACCCGGGTGCTCTCCGAGCCGATCTCGACCGAGGTCGTCGTCGACCGCCCGACGAAGCAGGGCTCCGGTGGTGGTGGGCGCAACCGCCGTCGTCGCGGCCAGCAGTCGAGTCAGCAGTCGGGCCAGAAGTCGGGCCAGAGGTCTGGCCAGAAGTCCGGGCAGCAGTCGGGTCGACAGTCTGGCCAGAAGTCCGGCCAGCCGGCCGGGCAGAAGCCGTCCGGGAGCCGGCGCCGCGGTTCC
>JAHEXO010000274.1 GCA_023252065.1 Nocardioides sp.
ACCACGACCACCAGCCACACCAGCAGGCCCACCCCGGCCAGCCACGGCAGGCGGTGGGGGCGCCGGGTCCACCACCTGCAGGCGAGCACGAACAGCACCACCCAGACGACGACCAGGAGTACCACCGCCCACCACGGCAGTACCCCGGCGGTACCCAGGTCGAGGAACAGGACGCACGCCAGCCCGATCATCCCGCCGAACGGGAGGGGTGAGATGCGAGCCGGTGTCGGAGGCGGCGGTGGCCGCGAGGGCTCTCGGGCGGGCACTCAGCCGTCGCTCGGCGGCAAACGCCGCTTGGACTGGCCGTCCCAGCCGGGCTCGTCGCTCCAGTTGGGGTCGTTGTCCCAGGCCTCGTTGCGCTCCTTGGCCTTCTCCAGTGCCCGGGCCGCCTCCTCCTCGGTGGCGTAGGGCCCCAGCCGATCGATGGGGGCACAGCCGTCCGACGGCTCGACCGCGTGGTGCTTGACGCAGTACCAGTACTTGGCCATGCGGCCAGCCTAGGCGTGATGTCCAGGCACCTAGACTCCTGCCATGACCTCGACCGCGATCGCGCCCGCCGCGATCTCACCGCGCCGCGAGGTGCCCGCGTCGATCCCGCGTCCGGAGTACGTCGACCGCCCCGCGCCCGCGCCGTTCACCGGCAACGAGGTCAAGGACGCCGAGACGGTCGCGAAGATGCGGGTGGCGTGCCGGCTGGCCGCCCAGGCCCGTGAGCTGGTCGGTTCACACGTCGTGCCGGGGGCCACCACCGACGAGCTCGACCGGATCGGCCACGAGTTCCTCTGCGACCACGGCGCCTACCCGTCGACGCTCGGCTACAAGGGCTTCCCCAAGTCGCTGTGCTCGAGCGTCAACGAGGTGATCTGCCACGGCATCCCCGACGCCCGGAGGATCGAGGACGGCGACATCGTCAACATCGACATCACCGCCTTCCTCGACGGTGTCCACGGCGACACCAATGCGACGTTCCTGGCCGGCGACGTCGACGACGAGACCAGAGGGCTCGTCGAGCACACCCACGAAGCCCTCGACCGCGCGATCAAGGCGGTCCGGCCCGGCCGACGGGTCAGCGTGATCGGGCGCGTCATCGAGTCCTACGCCCGCCGGTTCGGCTACGGCGTCGTCCGCGAGTTCACCGGGCACGGCATCGGCACGTCGTTCCACAGCGGGCTGATCATCCCCCACTACGACGAGCCGCGCTTCGACGACGAGATCCTGCCAGGGATGACGTTCACCATCGAGCCGATGCTCAACCTCGGCACCCACGAGTGGGAGATGTGGGACGACCGCTGGACCGTCGTCACCGCCGACGGCCGTCGCAGCGCACAGTTCGAGCACACCCTGCTGGTGACCACCGACGGCGCCGAGGTGCTCACCCACCCGTAGCCGGCCGCGCCAGGCTCAGGTTTGTGCAGTGCGAGAACCTGAGGCCCCTGCTTCGTTGACCCCTGGTTCCGACCGTTGCGAGCCTTCGCAGCGTTCGGCCCACATCCTCGGGCCACGGATCCAGGAGACAAGATGACCAGGAGACACCTCGGCGGGCTCGCCGCCGCGGCGCTCGTGGGGACGGCGCTCGCGTCGTTGCCCCATGACGCGTCGGCCGCAGCACCCACGCGGGGCCACAGCCCCCGTGCGCTGGCGGCACAGAGCGCTCACCAGCTGATCGCCAGCAGGGCCGCCGCCCTGAAGATCAGTCCACACGACGGTTTCCGGTCCGAGCCGGTCATCTCCTCGCACGGCATCCAGTACGTGCCCTACGAGCGCACCTACAAGAGCCTGCCCGTGGTCGGCGGCGACTTCGTCGTCGTCACCGATGCCGACGGCCAGGTGCTGAGCACGTCGGTGGCGCAGTCACACCCGGTCAGCCTGCGGTCGGTCACCCCGACCCTGGCCAGGAGCACGGCCGTCACGACCGCCCGGCGCCAGGTGCCGAACGCGTCGCACGCATCGCCGGCCCAGCTGGTGGTCTGGCAGCACGCGGCGTCGTCCCGGCTCGGCTGGGAGACGACGGTGACCGGTCACCGCGGAGCGATGCCGTCGATCAAGGACGTCGTGGTCGACGCCCGCACCGGCAAGGTGCTCCAGGCCCGCCAGCGGGTCATGGAGGGCAGCGGGAACACCAAGTGGGAGGGCACGGTGTCCCTCCCGACCACGCTGTCCGGCTCGACGTACTCCCTGAAGGACAGCAACGCGCCGACGCTGGTGTGCCAGGACGCCGCCACCAACACGACGTTCGCCAAGTCGACCGACTCGTGGGGCAACGGCAACGAGACCAGCCGCGAGACCGACTGCGCCGACTCGTTCTACAGCGCCGAGCAGGAGCGGCAGATGCTCTCGGCCTGGGACGGCCGCAGCGGCATGGACGGCTCGGGCGGCTGGGTGCCGATCCGCGTCGGGCTCGCCGACGTCAACGCCTACTACGACGGCACGCAGGTGCAGGTCGGCCACACCCAGAGCACCGGCGAGTGGATCGGCGAGATCGACGTGGTGGCCCACGAGTTCGGCCACGGCGTCGACGACCACACCCCGGGCGGCATCTCCAACGGCAACACCCAGGAGTTCGTCGCCGACACGTTCGGGGCGGCCACCGAGTGGTATGCCAACAACCCGACCGACACCCCCGACTTCACCGTCGGCGAGCGGGTGAACCTGGTCGGCTCCGGCCCGATCCGCTACATGTACAACCCCTCGCTCGCCGGTGACGACAACTGCTACTCGTCGTCGGTGCCCAGCGAGGAGGTGCACGCGGCCGCCGGCCCCGGCAACCACTGGTTCTACCTGCTGGCCGAGGGCAGCAGCCCGACCAACGGCCAGCCCACCAGCCCGACCTGCAACAGCTCGTCGGTCTCCGGTGTCGGGATCCAGAAGGCCGAGCAGATCATGTACAACGCGATGCTGATGAAGACCAGCACCTCGTCGTACCTGAAGTACCGCACCTGGACGCTGACCGCGGCGAAGAACCTCGACGCGACCTGCGCGCTCTACAACTCCACCAAGGCCGCGTGGAACGCCGTGTCGGTGCCGGCCCAGTCCGGCGACCCGACGTGCACCTCCGGGGGCACCAACACCGTCACGGTGAGCAACCCCGGCAGCCAGAGCGGCACGGTGGGCACCGCCAAGTCGCTGCAGCTGACCGCCACCGACTCGGCCTCCGGGCAGAGCTTCACGTGGTCGGCCACCGGTCTGCCGGCCGGGCTGTCGATCAACGCCTCGACCGGGCTGGTCAGCGGCACGCCGACCACGGCGGGCACCTTCAGCTCGACCGTGACCGCCCGTGACACCACCGGCGCCACCGGCTCCGCGACGTTCTCGTGGACGATCGGGACGACCGGCGGTGGCGGCTGCTCCAGCCCCGGACAGAAGCTCGGCAACCCCGGGTTCGAGACCGGTACGGCGTCCCCCTGGACGGCGTCCTCGGGTGTCGTCGACAGCTCGAGCGGCGAGCCGGCCCACTCCGGCAGCTGGAAGGCCTGGCTGGACGGCTACGGCACCACCCACACCGACTCGCTCTCCCAGTCGGTGACCATCCCGGCGGGCTGCGCCGCGACGCTGACGTTCTACCTCCACATCGACACCGCGGAGACCACGACGTCGACGGCGTACGACAAGCTCACCGTCAAGGCGGGGTCGACGACCCTCGCGACGTACTCGAACCTGAACAAGAACTCGGGCTACGCGCAGAAGTCGTTCAACCTCTCCTCGTTCGCCGGACAGACCGTGACGCTGTCGTTCACCGGCGCGGAGGACGTCTCCCTGCAGACGTCGTTCGTGATCGACGACACGGCACTCACGGTCAGCTGAGCTGACCTCTCCCACCCGCAACGCCGGGTCGGTTCCCGTTCCCCGGGGACCGACCCGGCGTTCACCTCTGTCGCCGGCTGGGAGCCACCCCCTCGAGGCCCTACGATGGCCGACGCGGAGGGGTTGGTCGGGCGGCCGCGGCGTACGTCGTGAGACATGCGTCGAGGAAGGTCCGGGCTCCGAAGGGCAGGGCGGTGGGCAACACCCACCCGGGGCAACCCGCGGGACAGTGCCACAGAGAACAGACCGCCTGAAGCAGTGCTTGAGGTAAGGGTGAAACGGTGGTGCAAGAGACCACCAGCGACCCGGGTGACCGGGTCGGCTCGGCAAACCCCGCCCGGAGCAAGGTCGAACAGCGCACGCTCGAGGGCTGCCCGCCCGAGTGCGCGGGTGGACCGCACGAGGCCATCGGCAACGGTGGTCCGAGATGGATGGTCGCCGAACGGGACGCCGCAAGGCGCCCGGGAACAGAACCCGGCCTACAGACCAGCCCCTCCGCCAAGCCCCCTCTGACCTGGGGTTATGTATGCGGACGCGCCCGCGATGACCACCAGGTCGAGGTGGCCCAATCGGGAGGCACGAGCAGCGGGCGACATGAGCGCGAGCGCGGACAGGCATGTGCGTTCGGATCGGTCGCTACGCGAAGTGTGAAGTCGTGGCCATCACTGATTCAGTG
>JAHEXO010000275.1 GCA_023252065.1 Nocardioides sp.
CCGCCCACGGGCACCTGCCCCATCCGCTGCCCGGACCGGATCGCTTCCGGGTCCCGACCGGGGTGGTGGTGGTGTCGAGCATGGTCGTCGCCCTGGCCGTCCTCGTGCCGGCTGCCCCTGCCCCTGCGCGTGCGGGCACGACGTATATCGTGCGGCAGCACGACTCGGGGTGCTCCGACGGAGGTCCGGGAACACCTGCCAAGCCGTTCTGCACGATCTCCGCGGCAGCCAAGGTGGCGGCCGCCGGGGACGCTGTGCGCGTCGGCGCCGGCACCTACCGCGAGCAGGTGACCGTGCACAGCGGGGTGCGGTTCGTGGCCGCGAGCAGGTCGGCACACGTCGTGGGCTCCGACAGCCTCGCCCTCGCGACCTGGTCGGCCGCCGGCGGTCGTGCGTGGTCCACGGAGCTCGGGGCGGCCACCATGGTCTCCGGGGTGACCAGTGGGGGAGTCCGGTTGAGCCGGGCCACGAGTGTCGCCCGGACCGCCACCGACAGCTGGTACTTCGACGCGCCGACCCACCGGCTGTACGTCGATCTCGGCGGACCCCAGCCCAGCGCTGACGAAGCACTCGAGGCGAGCGTGCGGCAGTACGGGTTCCTGGTCCGGGCTACCCACGACGTCACGGTGCAGGGGTTCACGATGCGCGGCCAGGCTGGAGCAGGCATCTTCCTGGACTCCTCCACACACTCCGTGGTGCGTGACGTGACGGTGACCGGCTCCGCGTCGTACGGCATCAACGACCAGGACGGCACCAGGGACCGGATCATCGGAGCGCACGTCAGCGGCAACGCGTCGATCGGCATCCGGCTGCTCCGTACGGCCTCGAGCTCGGTCACCTCCTCGGTCTCGAGGAGGAACGGGTTCCACGGCATCAGCGTGCAAGGGGGTTCAGGCGCACGCGTCGTGCACAACACCACAACCGGGAACCTCACCCCGGGCGTCCGCCGCGCCGCGGGGATCGACATCAGCTCGGCCTCGCTCCACGCGGTCGTCGAGCGCAACCTCAGCCACGACAACGACGACTCCGGCATCGAGGTCTTCACCGGCTCCACCGGCGCCGTGGTGCGCCGCAACGTCAGCTACGACAACGGGGACCACGGCATCGACGTCTTCCGGTCGACCAAGGCCACCGTCGTGTCCAACACCGCCGTCGCCAACTCCACCGCGGGTCTCGACGTCGAAGGCGGTTCGACCGGGACGAGGGTGCGCGACAACATCTCCGTCGACAACGCAACCCGTACGACGCGGAGCAAGGGCGACGTCCGGGTCGACGCGTCGTCGGTGCCGGGCACGTCGATCGACCACGACCTCGCGTTCCAGAGCGACACCTCCAAGCCGCTGTTCGAGTGGGGCGGCGTGGTGTACCAGCGGCTCGCCGGGCTGCGTGCGGCCACGAACCAGGAGAGGCACGGGTTGGCGACCAGCCCGAGGTTCGTGGCCCTCAGGACCCGCAACCTCGAGCTCGGAGCGGCCTCGCCTGCCCTCGAGATCGCCGACTCGTCGGCCCCGGGGTGGCTCGCGCGCGACCGCACCGGCGCCCTTCCCGTCGACGCCCCCGGGGTCAGGAACAGGGGAACGGGGCCGATCAGGTACGCCGACCTGGGCGCGCTGGAGCGGACCCCTCCCACGGCCAGGCTCCGCCTGGCGCATCGCGTGCTCCGCGTCGGTCGACCCGACCGCGCAGACGGCTCGGCCTCGACCGGTACGGCGCACTCGCACATCGTGCGGTACCGCTTCAGGTGCGGAAAACAGCACGCCACGAGCTGGCAGCGGAAGGCTTCGACGACGTGCACGTTCCATCGGGCGGGCCGCGTCCGGGTCTTGCTCTGGGTGCGCAGCAACCTCGGACTGGTGGACCGTGACGTCCGGCTGGTGACGGTGCGTCGGCGTTGACCAGGCCCGGCCACGCGCAGCACTCGAGGACCGAGGTACTCCTCGAGACTGTTTCCACGCGCGCCGCGGAGGCGCATAGTTGGGGGCACGACTGTGACCTTCTCCGGGAGATGAGCGGATGGACGACCAGGATGTTTCGCCCTTGGTCGGCGTGATGGCGCTCGGGGTGATCGTGGCCGGCCTGGCGGCCTTGGCGTGGCTGCTCGTCGACGTGAGCCAGACGACGGGCGGGGGCCAGACCCAGGTGCGGATGAGTGACCGCCAGGTCGTCGGCCCGCCGTCCACGCATCGTCGACCGCTGCACCCTGTGCGCACCTGCAGCGATGCGGTCGCGCCCCGGGGCAGGGCAGGGTGCGTGGCCTCGTAGGCTTCGCCCTCCTCTTCGCCCTCCGCGGCTGAACGTCGAGCTCGCAGGTCGGCTCGCCAGACAGCGGTGAAGCCGACGTCTGCTCCCGTCCAGTTCCCTGCGCCCTCGGCACCCGTCAGTCCGCCCTCGACCTCCCAGCCGTCGACCTCCCAGCCGTCGACCTCCCAGCCGTCGACCTCCCAGCCGTCGACCCCTTCACCGCCCGCCCCGACCCGACGCCCGCCGTCCCACCACGGGCCGGTGCCCGGAGGGAGCACCAGCCCACCGCACATCGGTCCGCGGCCCTAGGGCCCGTGCAGCAGCCGGATCACGAAAGGAGGGCGGATGTCCCCCAGAACCACGCGACGTCGTCACGCCATCGCACTGGCCGCCGTGCTCCTCGTTGCCGCAGGTCTCGGCACCGTCCCCGCGCCCACGCAGGCCGCGACGTCCCCCTCGCGGCCGGAGCTGGGTTTCCGGATCGGTCGGACCCCGCACGCCGACGGCACCTGGGTGGGGCGTTACCGAGTCGAGCGGCAGCGCGACTACCGCACCCAGCCCCGCAGGAGCAGTGCGCAGTCCGCCTACCGCCCGGCACACCGGGTCACCCGCGTGCCGGGCACCAGTCGGGTGGCCACGGAGCGGGTCGCGTGGGTCCTCTCGACGTACGGCAGGACCTCCGACCGCACCACGGCCGCCGCCATCGACGTCGCCGTCCATGCTCTGCTCAGCGGTGGCCGGTGGCGGGTGGGCACGCCGTACACGATCCGTCGCACCAACGCCACCGGCGACGGACGCTTCATCCGCAGCTATGCCACGACCATGCTGAGGCAGTCGAAGCACCGCCGCGGCCCCTACCGGACCACGCTCACCGCCCATCGTGTGCCGGCCGGTGACCAGACCACCGTCACCGTCAGGATCCAGAACAAGCAGGGCCTGGGCCCGGTCATCACCGCCCAGCAGCAGGGACTGGCCGTCGATGTCACCTACAACGGCGCAGGGACCAGGACCGTGTACCTGAACCATCACGGTGTGGGCCGGGTCTACTTCCGAGCTGCCGCCGGGCGGACGGCGATCACCGCGACCGTGCACGCCGTGCCCGACGTCGCGCTGTTCCTACGCCGTCCGTTCAACACCAGGGCCTCCCAGGTGGCTGTCGCCGGCCATCACCGGACGTTGAGGCTTCGGGGCTACGGACTCGGGGTCAGCACCCAGGGCCTCACGATCACCAACACGTCCGCCTCCGTCCTCGTCGGTCACCCGCTGGGGGGCACCTACAGCGTGACCGGACTGATCGGGCACGAGACCGTGGACCACGCCGTGTTCGGTCCGTTCACGACCGCCGCCACGAGCTGCACCGGAACGGCGCTGACCACCGCGAAGACCACCATCAGCAGCAACGGCGCCCACTCGGTGCCGGCATGGAGTCCCGCGAAGACGGGTTACTACGCCTGGCAGGTGGTCGCCCTCGGGAACTCCACCACCCGGCCGGCGAGCGCCTGCGGCACTGCCTACCTGACGCAGAAGAACACCTCCACCGGGCAGTCCCGGATCGACGGGGTCTACAAGGTCGGAGTCGGCCACGCGTTCGGCGCGGAGATCACGGTGTCCGGGTTCGACCGGCCAGAGGTGCACACCGTGCAGACCCGGGTCTACGGGCCGTTCCAGCTCAAGGAGAACGCCGCCTGCACCTCCGGCCGGCTCTTCCGCACCCTGCTCACCTCCATCGGCAACAACGACCGGTGGAAGCGGACCACGGTCGTCAACAGCGACAGCAACACCGGTTTCTACGTCTTCCAGACCACGCTCGACTCGGGCACGTTCATGCGCACCTCGCGATCGCGGTGCGGCAACACCATCCACGTGACCAAGTGACCTCGCGCGAGAATGGGGGCATGGAGGACGTCGCTCGAGATACGGACCTTCCGCCGGGCTATCCGACGAGCTGTGAGGGCGTGCTCCGTCTCGAGGACGGGCGCTCGGTCGAGGTCCGCCCGATCCTGCCGTCCGACGCACCAGAGCTCGCCGAGGCGATCCGCACCGCCGACGCCGAGACCCTGCACGCACGGTTCCTGGGAGGTCCGCCGGCGCTGACCCGGTCGACGCTCGGGGCGCTGACGGTGCTCGACTACGTCCACCGCTTTGCCGTGGTCGCGCTCAGCGAGGGGCGCGGGGTGGCCGTCGCACGCTACACGGTCCTTCCGCCGACCGGCGACGGCTCGGTC
>JAHEXO010000276.1 GCA_023252065.1 Nocardioides sp.
CCGTCCTGGGCCCCACCGGCGAAGCTCTGGGAAGCGGTGCTACCCCGTGCGGTGGAGCCACCACTCCCGCTCCCGCCGCACCCGGCGAGCGCGACGAGGCAGATGAGGGCGAGGAGCGCCAGTCGGGGACGAGTCAGGATCATGACGATCCGACGGCCCCGGGCTCCGCCCGGTTCCCTATGTCGGGGGCGCGGTGGCCGCTCGCACCTGCTCGGCCGCGGCCTCGACCAGCTCCTCGATCTCCTCGAGGCCGTCCACCGGCCCCCCGGCCAGGTGGCGGTCGGTGCCCAGCAGGGCTGCGCCCGGGACGGGCACCCCCAGCCGGGCCTGCGTCTCACCCTCGGGGTCGCCGAGCAGGTCGTCGGCGAGGTCGGGGCGCAGTGCGGCTGCGGTCTTCCACTCCGCCTCGCTCACCAGGTGCACGCGCACCGGGGCGAGAAGCGCCTGCCAGGCCGGAAGCCGGTCGACGATCGCCGCGGACTCCGCCTGGCTCGGGTCCCAGAAGACCAGCATCCGCGCGGCGCTGTCGCCCAGCGCCCACACCGATGCGGGGCCGTCCGGGCCGTCCAGCACGGAGTAGGGGACCGGCCGGGCGACGTAGTCCTCGTCGCCCTCGTCGGGCGGGAGGAAGGCCGGCGGCTCGCTCTCGCGGACCACGAAGAAGGTGGTGACCATCGCCAGCGCGACGGCGGCCAGCCACCACCAGCCGTCGCCGAGGCCGCGCAAGCGCTCCAGCACGCCGTCGCCGCGCCACGAGTCGAGCCAGGTGACCGCTGCGACCGCCACCAGCACGCCGTTGCGGATCGCGGTCTGCCGGGTGATCCAGCCCAGGCCCAGCTGTCCGAAGCACCCGCACATCAGGGGGTAGCCGAAGCCCAGTGCGCGGACCACGACGACGAGGTAGGCGACGAAGAGGAGCAGGGCCGCGCTGGCCGCGACGACGTACCACTCCCCGGGCAGGAGCAGCAGGCCGGCGGCGACCGCGAGCTCGCCCCACGGCAGGAGCTTCGGCGCCTTGATGGTGGTCAGGAACCGCGGGAGCCGCAGCTTGTGGAACACCATCCCGGTGTCGCGAGGGTCGCGGAGCTTGGCCACGGCGCTGACCACGAGGACCACGATCAGCAGGAGCGGCGGTACGACGAACGGCGCGCTGGGCACGCCGTCAGCATAGGGAGGCCGAGCGTCCCGTGCGGGCGGGACCACCGGCCCCGTCGGACGTCAGGGGTCGGGTGGAAGAGTGGCGACCGTGACCTCCGCTCCCGATGCCGTCGTGGTCGGCGGCGGTCTCGCCGGCCTGACCGCGGCCCGTGAGCTCGGCCGTGCCGGGCTCTCCGTCCTCCTGCTCGAAGGCTCGCCCGACGTCGGCGGCAAGCTGCGCACCGGCGTCGTCGGCGGCGTGCAGGTCGACGTGGGCGCCGAGTCGATGCTGGCCCGTCGACCCGAGGGGATCGGCCTGGCCGGAGAGCTCGGCCTCGACCTCGTCCACCCGTCGTCGGGTTCGACCCAGATCTGGACGCGCGGTGCGCTCCGCCCGCTGCCGCGCACCCTGCTCGGCGTACCGCTCGACCTCGACCAGGTCGCCGAGGCCGGGGTGCTCTCCGACGAGGGCCTCGACCGTGCCCGCCACGAGGAGGTCGTGCCGCTCGGCGACGACGACGTCTCGGTGGCGCACCTCGTCGGCGACCGGCTGGGCCACGAGGTGGTCGACCGGCTGGTCGAGCCGCTGCTCGGCGGGGTGTACGCCGGCCACGCCACCCACCTGTCCTCGGCCGCGACCATCCCGCAGGTCGTCTCGATGCTGCGGACCCACGGATCCCTGACCGCGGCCGCCGCCGCGATCCCGGCCCCGCCGCCCTCCGCGGACGCACCGATGTTCGCGGGCCTGGTCGGTGGTCTCGGCCGGTTGCCCCGCGCCGTCGTGGACGCCGGTGGCTTCGAGGTCCGCACCCACGCCACCGTCCGCCACCTGGAGCGCACCGCGACGGGTTTCCGACTCACGATCGGCTCTACCCGCGAGCCCGAGACCCTCGAGGCCGCTCGAGTCGTCCTGGCCGTGCCCGGACCGCCGGCCGCCCGGCTGCTCACCGACGTCGCGCGGGACGCCGCCGACCAGCTCGGCGGCCTGGAGTACGCCTCGATGGCCGTGGTCACCCTGGCGGTGCCGGCCCTCGAGGTGGGCGACTCGTCCGGCTTCCTGGTGCCGTCAGTGGACGGCCGGCGGATCAAGGCGTCGACGTACTCCTTCAACAAGTGGGCCTGGCTCGGCGCCGCCAGCGACCTCCGCATCCTGCGCGCGTCGATCGGCCGGCACCACGAGGAGGCGTCGCTCCAGGCGTCCGACGACGAGCTGGTCGCCCACGTCGTGATCGACCTGTCGATCGCGACCGGCCAGGCGGTCGCGCCGGTCGACGCGCACGTGCAGCGCTGGGGCGGGGCGCTCCCGCAGTACGCCGTGGGTCACCTCGACCGGGTGGCCCGGATCCGTGCGTCCGTGGCCGCCCTACCCGGCCTCGCGGTGTGCGGTGCGGCCTACGACGGCGTCGGCATCCCCGCCGTGATCGGCTCCGCCCGGCGGGCCGTGGCGAACCTGCGAGAGGCAGAATGAGACCCATGAGCGAGACCGAGCAGACCAACGCCGCACGTCTGCGCGACATCAACGAGATGACCCGCTACACGATGTGGTCGGTGTTCCGGCTCGAGCAGCCGCTCGGGGACGCCGACCGCACGGCCGAGGCGACCGAGGTCACCGAGCTCTTCGAGAAGCTGGCCGTAGAGGACGTCGTCGTACGGGGCACCTACGACGTCGCCGGGCTCCGCGCCGACGCCGACGTGATGATCTGGTGGCACGCCGAGACCAGCGAGCAGCTCCAGTCCGCTTACCACCGCTTCCGTCGTACGGCGTTCGGTCGCCGCCTCGCGCCGGTGTGGTCGCAGATGGCGCTGCACCGGCCGGCGGAGTTCAACCGCAGCCACGTGCCGGCGTTCCTCGCCGAGGAGGAGCCGAAGGCGCACGTGTGCGTCTACCCGTTCGTCCGCTCCTACGAGTGGTACCTCCTCGAGGAGGACGAGCGCCGTCGCCTCCTGGTCGAGCACGGCATGAAGGCGCGCGACTATCCCGACGTACGCGCCAACACGGTCTCGAGCTTCGCCCTCGGCGACTACGAGTGGATCCTCGCCTTCGAGGCCGACGACCTCGGCCGGATCGTCGACCTCATGCGGGTGCTGCGCAGCTCGGAGACCCGGCGCCACGTCCGGCTCGAGATCCCCTTCTACACCGGCGCCCGGGCGTCGGTGCCCGACCTCCTCGCCCGGCTCCCCTGAGGCTGACGTCATACGTTCCGTGGACTGTCGCCAACGTCTCGTATGACGTCGCGGGTCAGGCCTGCTCGGCGGGCTGGTCGGCCGGCTGGAGGGTGAGCGCGATGCTGTTGATGCAGTAGCGGTCACCGGTGGGGGTGCCGTAGCCGTCGGGGAAGACGTGCCCGAGGTGGGAGCCGCAGTTGGCGCACCGCACCTCGACCCGCTTCATCCCGAGCGAGCTGTCGTCGATGTACTCCACGGTGTCGGTGATCGGCTGGTAGAAGCTCGGCCAGCCGCACCCGGAGTGGAACTTGGTGTCGGACTCGAAGAGCGTCGCGTGGCACGCCTTGCAGGAGTAGACACCCCTGGTCTCGGTGTCGGTGTACTGCCCGACGAACGCATGCTCGGTGCCGCTCTGGCGCAGTACGGCGTACTCCTGGGGCGTGAGCTCCGCACGCCACTCCTCGTCGGTCTTCTCCACCTGGTAGCTCATGCCTCCACGGTAGTCGGCGACACCAGGACGCAGGGGCCCTGCTGGTGACGAAATCGTGACGTCGGGGTCGGGCCGCGTCTCTCCTCGGCCGGATGACCCCACGCCTCATGCGCGGCCAACGGGGAGGACCGGCGCGAAGTCCGCCCCGCCTGGCGTCCTCACCGCGGAACGCCTCGGACCCACACCCGCTGGGGGCCGAGCGGGGTGAAGCCGGCTGCGAGCATCGCCTCCAGCTCGGCGCCCTGTGCGAAGTCCGTCACGGCCCGACCGGAGTGGAGGGCGCCCACGACCGCCAGCACCTCCTCGGACGAGGCCACCGCGCCGGCGCCCCAGGAGTTGGAGAACCCCAGTGCGCCGGGCCCGTCGTGGATGACCGCGCCGCCGACGAGCGCTCCGCCTCGGTGGCAGGCGATGACCTGGAGCCGAGGATGATGGAGCGCTGCCGGCGGCAGCACTCCCACGTAGTCATGGGCCGTGCTCCACTCCGCCAGGGTGTCCGCGTCGGCGATCATCGACCAACCGTCGGGAAGGCCCTCGTCGGGCGCCCGCTCGAGGTGGACCCAGGTGGCCTCGAGCAGGAGGGTGAAGCCGCGCGCGTCGAGGGCGAGGTCGCCTAACGAGTCAGCCACGGCGCAGTGGGGGAGCGC
>JAHEXO010000277.1 GCA_023252065.1 Nocardioides sp.
CGCCCACGCCGGTCCTGGTGCGCTGGTCCAACGGCGCCGGCACCTCGGTCTGGCCGGACGGCAAGCCGGACATCCGGGGGATGGCCGTGAAGTTCCAGACCTCTGCGGGCGACACCGACATGCTGTGCCAGACCTCGCCGCGGTTCCCGACAGACGACCCCGCGGTCTTCGTCCAGATGGCGGAGCCGGCCGTGCACCAGTGGAAGCTCCCGCTGTTCATGGCCCGCCATCCCCGCACGATCGGACCGCTGCTCGAGGGCATGCGGCGTGATGCTCTCCCGAAGCCGGTCAGCTACGCCGAGATCCCCTACTTCCCGATCCACGCCTACGGGTGGCGGGACGCCGACGACCGGCGGAGGTGGGTGCGCTACGAGATGCACCCGGTCGCGACGGAGGCCGACCGGTTGCCGGAGGCGTTCTCCGGGCCCGACCGGCTGCGCGACGAGATCGTCGCCAGGCTCGCTCGCGGACCGGTCGAGTTCGACCTCCATGTCCAGCTGGCCGGCGACCGCGACGACCCCCACTCAGCGGTGTCGGTGTGGGACCACCCGCGCGACTTCGTGGCGGGCCGGGTGACGGTGACGGCGCCGGTCGAGGATCCCGAGCAGGGCGACGACGTCGTGGTGTTCGACCCGACCCGGATCATCGACGGGCTCGAGCTCTCCGACGACCCGATCCTGCGATACCGCCCGCTGGCCTACGTCGAGTCCGTGAAGCGCCGGCAGGGCGTCGCCCGCGGCTGACCCGCGTCGTACTTGATCGCGGTCGGCAACCTCGGTCAGGCCGCCACCGGCGGATCGTCGCACGCTCGACCCATGACACTTCCTTACGCCGAACCCCTGACCCTGGTCGATCCTCCTGCCCTCGTCGTTCCCGAGCCGCCGCGCCGGGGTGAGCCCGGCGGTGAGCCCTGCTTCCCCTGCAGCGACGCCTCGGACCACAACCTCATCTGGTCCGACGAGACCTGGACGCTGCACAACCCCGGACAGACCGGGCTTCCCGGCTCGGTGTGGCTCGCTTCGCGTGCGCACTTCGACTCCTTCGCCGAGATGCCGGCCGACGTGGCGACGACGTTCGGCGCTGTCTGCGGTCGGGTCGAGCGCGCCGTCGAGTCGCTCGACGACGTCGGGCGCGTCCACCTCTACCGCTGGGGCGACGGCGGCGCGCACTTCCACGTCTGGTTCGTCCCGCGACCCCTCGGCCGGCTCGACATGAGCGGTCCGATGCTGATGGCGTGGGAGGGCGTGCTGCCCGCGGCCACCGAGGAGCAGATCGCCGAGGCCGGTCGCCGCATCGCGGCGGCGATGTAGCCCGATGGCCGTCGTGACCACGTCGGAGGTGTCGCTCGACCGGCGCCTGGGGCTCGGCGACGCCGTCTTCATCGGGCTCGGGTCGATGATCGGCGCGGGCGTGTTCGCGGCCTTCGCGCCGGCGGCCCGGGCGGCGGGTGCCGGACTGCTCGTGGGCCTGGCGATCGCGGCCGTCGTCGCCTACTGCAACGCGACCGCCTCGGCCCAGCTGGCCGCGGCGTACCCGCGCGCGGGCGGCACCTACCTCTACGGCCGCGAAGTTCTCGGCGACTGGTGGGGCTACCTCGCCGGGTGGGGTTTCATGGTCGGGAAGACCGCCTCCTGCGCGGCCATGGCGCTGACCTTCGCGGCGTACGCCGCCCCCGACGGCTGGCTGCGGCCGGTCGCCGCCGCGGTCGTGGTCGTGCTGGCGCTGGTGAACTGCGCAGGCATCACCCGCACCGCCCTGCTCACGCGAGTGCTGGTGTCGCTGGTCCTGGTCTCGCTGGTCGTGGCCTCCGTCGTGTGCCTCTCGTCGGGCTCGACGTCTCGGCTGTCCGGGTGGTCGTCGCCGACGCACGGGCTCTACGGCGTGCTGCAGTCGGCGGGGCTGCTCTTCTTCGCCTTCGCGGGCTACGCCCGGATCGCCACGCTCGGTGAGGAGGTCCGCGAGCCGGCCCGCGTCATCCCGCGGGCGATCGTGCTGGCGCTGGCCGGGGCGGTCGTGGTGTACGCCGTCACGGCCGTCGCCGTGCTGGCCGTGCTCGGTCCGGTCGGCACGGCAGCGTCGGTGGCTCCGGTCGCCGACGCGGTCGGGGCCACGTCGGCCACCTGGGCCGTGCCCGTCGTCCGCATCGGGGCCGCCCTGGCCTCGGCCGGCGCCCTGCTCGCGCTGATCGCCGGTCTCGGGCGCACCGGTCTGGCGATGGCGCGCGAGCGTGACCTGCCGGGCTGGTTGGACGTGGTCCACCCGCGCTACCGCGTGCCCCACCGGGCCGAGCTCGGCGTCGCCGCGGTCGTGGTCGTCCTCGTCCTGACCACCGACCTGCGCGGGACGATCGGCTTCTCGTCGTTCGGCGTGCTGCTCTACTACCTCGTCGCGAACGCCGCCGCCTACCGCCAGGGCGCGGCCGCCCGCCGTTTCCCCCGCTGGCTCCAGGTGCTCGGAGGTGTCGGCTGCGTGGTGCTGGTGGCAACGCTGCCCTGGCTGTCGGTCGCCGCCGGGCTGGCCGTGTTCGCGGTGGGCATTGCGCTCCGTGTCGTGCGACTCCGCCGGCTGTAACGCTCCGTTATCTCCGGGGGTGCGCCCGTGCGCGGGCGCCCCGGTGCAGATAACGGAGCGTTACAGCGGCCGCCCCCCGCCGCCTGGCTAGGGTGACCGCCGTGGACGTCCTCGTGATCGGCACCGGCGGGCGCGAGCACGCCCTGGTGCACGCCCTGGCCGCCGACCCCGGAGTGGGCGGGGTGCACGCCGCCCCCGGCAACCCGGGCATGGCCGCGCTGGCGAGCCTGCACGAGGTCGACCCGATGGACGGCGCGGCCGTCGCCGCCCTCGCCACCGCCCTCGGCGTCGGGCTGGTCGTGGTCGGCCCCGAGGCGCCCCTGGTCGCCGGGGTCGCCGACGCCGTCCGAGCAGCCGGCATCCTCTGCTTCGGACCGACGGCCGAGGCCGCGCGGCTCGAGGGGTCGAAGGCCTTCGCCAAGGACGTGATGCAGGCTGCCGGCGTGCCGACCGCCGGCGCTCGTTCCTGCTCGACCCCCGACGAGGTGGCTGCGGCCCTCGACGAGCTCGGCCCGCCGTACGTCGTGAAGGACGACGGCCTGGCCGCCGGCAAGGGGGTGGTCGTCACCGACGACCGGCAGCTCGCCGTAGAGCACGCCACGGCCTGCGGGCGCGTGCTGGTCGAGGAGTACCTCGACGGGCCCGAGGTGAGCCTGTTCGGGATCACCGACGGGGTCATGGTCTACCCCCTGCTTCCGGCCCAGGACTTCAAGCGGATCCACGACGGCGACGAGGGCCCCAACACCGGCGGCATGGGGGCCTACACACCGCTCACCTGGGTGCCCGACGACCTGGTCGACGAGGTGCTGCGCACCGTGCTGCAGCCGACCGTCGACGAGATGGCCCGTCGGGGCACGCCGTTCGCCGGCCTGCTCTACGCCGGGTTGGCGCTCACCACACAGGGCATCCGGGTCGTGGAGTTCAACGCGCGCTTCGGCGACCCGGAGACCCAGCCGCTGCTGGCTCTGCTCGACTCGCCGCTCCTGCCGCTCCTCGTCGGGGCTGCGGCCGGCGCGCTGGGCGACATCCCGCCGCCGGCCTGGAAGCCGGGCGGCGCCGTCACCGTCGTCATGGCCAGCCGGGGCTACCCCGAGACGTCGTCGAAGGGCGACGTCATCGTCGGCACCGAGACGCTCGAGCACGACCCGTCGGTCCACGTCATCCACGCGGGCACCGCGCTGGCCGACGGGCACCTCGTCACCGCCGGTGGGCGGGTGCTGGCCGTGACCGCGGTCGGCGACAGCGTCGCCGACGCCCGCGCCCGTGCCTACGAGGGCGTCGCGATGATCTCCTTCCCCGGCGCCCAGTGGCGCCGCGACATCGCGGCCGGCCGATGAGCCGGCGTCCTCGAGGCGACCCCGGCCGTTCGATGTGAGGGCGCCGGCCCGCGCTCACTACGCTGGGGCCGTGAGCGTCCCCAACGTCCTCGCCACGCGGTACGCCGCGCCCGACCTGGCTGCGATCTGGTCGCCCGAGCACAAGATCGTCCTCGAGCGGCGGCTGTGGGTCGCCGTGCTCCGGGCCCAGCGCGACCTCGGCGTCGACGTACCCGACGGTGTCATCGAGGCCTACGAGAAGGTCGCGGACGACGTGGACCTCGAGTCGATCGCCGCCCGCGAGCGGGTGACGCGACACGACGTGAAGGCGCGGATCGAGGAGTTCTCGGCGCTGGCCGGCCACGAGCACATCCACAAGGGGATGACCTCCCGCGACCTGACCGAGAACGTCGAGCAGCTCCAGGTCCGGCAGTCGCTCGAGCTGGTGCGCGACCGCGCGGTCGCCGGCCTGGCCCGCCTGGCGCGCCTGGCGTCTGAGCACGAGGCCACGGTGATGACGGGGCGCTCCCACAACGTCGCCGCCCAGGCCC
>JAHEXO010000278.1 GCA_023252065.1 Nocardioides sp.
GGGCAGCGCCGGCGAAGTTGCCGTGGATGAGCGACTGCATCGCGGGCAGCAGCAGCGATGCGCCGAGCCCGCCGATGATCGCCCAGAAGACGATGATCGCCGTCAGGCTCTGGGCCAGCGTCATGGCGAGGGCGCCCACGGCGTAAGCCAGCAGCCCGAGGACGTAGGCCCGCTTGCGACAGATCAGGTCGCCGACCTTGCTGTTGATGAGGATGAACGCAGCCGAGACCAGCGCCTCCAACGCGATGGCCGACTGCACGCCGCTGGCCGTCGTGTCCAGGTCTGTGACCACCGCCGAGATCGACACGTTCATCAGGGACGTGTCGACGACCAGGACGAACATCGCCATCGCCAGCAGGACCATCAGCCGTGGGCTCCCGGAGCCCTCGACGTCGACAGCCTCGTCGGGATCAGTGGTCACGTCGCCACCTCGTGGGCCTGGTGCGCCGGGTTGAGCAGAGCTCGGAGGGTATCGCGCGAAGGGGTGACGAGACTCCACCCTGAGCCGGGTGGGGACGGCCCACCCCGGCTGCCGCGACCATGCTTGTGTCGGTGCGACAGCGGGCGCAGGCCGAGGGCCCGCAGCACGACGGTCGATGTAGCAGGAGTCCAGCAGGCCGGAGCGTTGCTCCCGACCTCGCTGACGGCCGAGGAGGTGTGACATGGCCTCGGATGCGCAGGACCGCCCGCAGGCGGTCGCACCCGGCTTCGACCTCGACCTGGTCGAGTACCTGGTGATCGCCGTCCCGGACCTGGCCGACGTGGCCGGGGTGGCAGAGGCGTTGAGACGGCTGGTCCTGACGGGTCGCATCCAGATCCTCGATCTGGTCGGCGTCGTCACGTCCCTGGACGGCGGGGACCTGGTCCTCGAGCCGGAGGTGGTCAGCGGCATGTCGGTGCTGCGGGACGTCGAAGGTGAGGTCGGCGGTCTGCTGACCGACGACGACATCGCGCTGGCCTGCAGCGAGCTGCCGTGGGGCACGGCTGCGGTGGTCCTGGTCGTCGAGGACAGATGGGCGGACGTGCTCGCGAGTGCCGCACGCACGTCCGGTGGACGGATCGTCGGCGGAGAGCGGATTCCCCGCCACCGCGTCGCGGCGTCGCTCGGTGGGCGACGTTCCGGCGGAGCGGTCGAGATGGCTCCCGACGCGACCAGGAGCCGGTCATGAGACGCGTGTCGGACACGCGCGAGGGGCGGGCGGGCCTGCTGAGCCGGCGACCGTGGGTCGACCTGAGCTTCACGCCCAGGCGGGCGCCGGTGCCCGACGTGGCCGACCAGCTGCGCGAGCTCGTCGATCTCTACGACCGGGGCCTGCTGTCCGCAGAGGAGCTCGACCGTCAGCGGGCCAAGCTGTCGCCACCACCGTGACGTCTGGGGCGGCCGGCCCGGCGGAGCTCACGAGCGGCCTCCACTGCGTCGCTGCGCGAGTTGACCCCGAGCTTGCGGTAGATGATGCGGAGGTGGAACTTCAGCGTGTTCAGCGACACGTGGAGCTCGGCGGCGATCTCGCGCAGCGTCAACCGGCTGGGCAGCAGCTGCAGCACCTCCCGCTCACGGTCGGTGAGCTCGTCGGCGAGCGCGCCCGAGCCCTTCGGCAGCTGCAGGGCCGGAGCTGACAGACGCCGCAGCCGGTCCAGCCATGCCTGAGGAGCCGTCCACGCTGCCCGCTCCAGGAGCTCGATGACCTCCGGACCCTCGTCGGCGACGGACTGCACGATGCCGGACGCGGCGGCAGCCTCGGCCGCCGACGCCAGGGCCTTGGCCGCGCCATCGGGCGAGGGGTCGGTCCGGGCCTGCAGGAGGTCACGCAGGACCCGATGACGGACGCACCGAGGGTCGGCGCTCGCGAGCTGCTCCGCTGCGCCGGCACGGTCGCCCGAGGCGAGCCGGACCCTCGCCAGGCTGAACGGACCCCAGAACGGGTCGTCGATCTGATCGGCCCACCGGAGGGCCGTGGCGACATCCCTCTCGGCCAGGCAGACCCGGGTGCCGAGCCGCCCCAACCAGGACCGCGCGTCACGACCGGGCAGCTCGAGCAGCACGCGCGTCTCCATCTCAGCGAAGCCGGCCCGGGCCCGGTCGACGTCGCCACGACCGACGTACTGCTCCACCAGGGCCATCCACGCCAGCACCCGCGCGTAGGTGACGGGGCCGGGGTCGGCCAGCGTGAGCCGATCCAGCTCCTGCTCGGCCGGGGCATCGCCCAGCTCACGTCTCGCCAGGGCCTCCGCCACAGCAACCTCGGCCCGGAGGATCGTCATGTTCCCGACGTCTGCCACTCGCCGTACGCCGGCCGCGACGCGCACCGCGTCGATCGGGTGACCGGCGAGGGCCAGGCCCAGGGCACGGGTCCCCTCGTGGGCCACCTGGCGTTCCGGGTCGAGGACCAGGGCCCGCCGGACGTCGGCGACGTCGGCACCGAGGTCGTCCCACGACTCCGACAGGGCGATGCCACGAGCCACCATGTTCCACGCGAAGCGCCCGATCGGGTCGGTGCGGAGCCGCGCGTCGGAGCCGTCCAGAGCCTTCGCAGCTTGCTCCCGACCGCCGGTCCAGTCTCCCGTCACGGTCTGGGCGATCGCCTCGAGCGTGGAGAGCCGTGCTCGCTGGGTCGGGTCCAGCTCTCGCGACCTCGCGCCTGCCGAGGTCTGCTTGACGGCCTCGAAGAACCCCTCCACGTTCACCAGCAGGTGGCACCAGGCGTAGTCCATCATCGCGTCGACGTCGTCGGCCGCAGCTGCCATCGAGATCTTGCCGATGGTCCGGACGATGGTCTCCTCGCGCCCGGTGTCGTAGAGCTCGGCGGTCGAGCTCGCCAGGAGCCGGAGCGCCTCGCGCTGACGGCCGGCGCCGATCCAGTGCTCGAGAGCGGGCGCGACCTCGCCGGCCTCCTCGAACCAGACGGCCGCTCGCGCGTGCTGCACGACGAGCGCATCCACGGGTCGGCGCGCCAGCTCGTTGTAGAGCATCTGCCGGACCAGCGAGTGCACCTCGTACCACGAGTGCGCATCCAGGCGGGTGACGAAGAGGCCACGGCCCTCGGCCTCGATCAGGTCGTGGGCCGCATCGGCTCGTCCGGTCAGGGCCTCGGCCAGGCTCGGGTTCACCCGCTCCGCGACACTCGTGCTGACCAGGGTGTCGATGACGGCAGGGTCCTCGGCCTCGAGGAGCTCGCGCCACACGTAGTCGTCGACGAACCGGTCGCGCTCGACCCAAGGTGAGCTCGACACCGGCTGCGCGTTCACGCCCTTGGCTGCGAGGGCGCTCAACTGCAGGGCGGCCGCCCAGCCGTCGGCGCTCGCGGCGGCCGAGCTGACCTCTTCGTCCGACATCGAGGGCGCCAACCGGCTCAGCATCTCGACCGACTCCGCCTGGGAGAACCGCAGCTGGGAGAACCGGACCTGGGCGAGCTCTCCGCCTGCCTGCAGCCGCTCGATCGGGAGATCGGGGACCCTCCGGCTCACCAGCACCAGCTGCAGCTGGGCGGGAAGGTTCTCGATCAACGCCTCGAGCGAGGCGATGATCGCGGGGTTGTCGTCGACCCGGTGCAGGTCGTCGATCACCAGGCGAACCGGCTGCTGGGCCGTTCCCTCGAACATGGAGAGGAGGGCAGGCACCGCATCGGCGCCCCCGTGCGGGCGCTTGAGCCGGCGCCGGGCCTCCTTGCCGCGGCCGGGCATGCTCCGGTCGAGGGCGGCCACCACTCCCGCCCAGAACGTGGTGACGTCGGAGTCGGCACTCTCGAGAGCGAGCCAGGCGACGTTCCCGGTGCCGCGCGCGAGCCAGGAGGCGGCCAAGGACGTCTTGCCCGATCCGGCCGGTGCGACCACCAGGATGACCGGGACGTCGGCCCACTGGTCGAGCAGCTCGAGGAGTCGCGGACGCTCGAGGAGCTGGGCCGCGGGAGCGCGGACGCGCGTCTTCGCACCGGCGTACGACGAGACGGTCGGGGTGCGACGAACGTGTGGGGTGCCACCCGAGGTGGTGGTCATCTCAGCTCCTGCCCCGTACACCCCATCGAGATGCTTCCGTCCCGCACGAGTCGGCGTGGGTCGGTGCCGAGGACGGCGGCCTGCGACCCGGGGCCGGGGTCGCGCAACACGTGGACGCTAGCACCGATGTCGACGAGCCGCGCTGACGCGACCCACCCGGGAAAGGGTGATCCTCAACCACCCCGGTCGCTGGGACCTTGACCCGGTCAGCGAGGGGCGCGAGCCACTGAGGATCCCGGAGGGGCAGAGGACATGAGTGACCTGGACGTAGGGCCCATCGACTACCTGGCTCTGGAGTTCCCGACGGCGAACCTGGAGGGCGAAGGCTTCTCCGTGCTGGTCGACCTCGTCGACCGAGGCATCATCCGGATCCTGGATGCGCGGTTCGCCGTCAAGGCGGAGGACGGCTCGTTCACCGCGATGGCGATCAGCGACCTCGAC
>JAHEXO010000007.1 GCA_023252065.1 Nocardioides sp.
GCCAGGCCGAGCCAGAAGGCGTTCCACGCCCGGCCGTAGGTGAGCCCCTCGAAGTACTTGTCCGACGGTGACGGAGGCGTGCCGGGCGGTCCCGGCGGGTAGGGCTCAGCAGCACTCATACGACTCCCCGTTCGCCGGCGACGCGTGGATGATGCCACGCGGAGCTGGTCTATCGACAGTGTCGTGCCGCCGGACTCCGATCTTCACCCGACGCTCGACGATCGTGGCGCCCGACACCGCGCCCACACCTCAGGGGGCACGTCATGGTGAGTCTTCAGGGTGTGTCGTCGGGCAAGCTCAGCCGAAGATCAGCCGGAGGAGACCCGAGAGCAGATTGACGCCGACGAACCCGACAGCGATCGCCGCGCCCACGAAGGCGGGTACGTTTCCGTCTCTCCGTCCGAGGCGAACCGCTCTGCACCCCCACGTCCACGCGAGGATGCCCGGGATCGCGAAGACCAGGATGGCCGGAGTAGCGGCCAGGAGGATCTCCCACAAGGCGGCGCTGCCTTGGTCTCCGGTGAACACGGCGTAGAGGCCCTCGCCGATGACGAAGGCGGCGACGAAGGCCACTGGGTAGAGCGCGAGGGACCACCAGGCACGGCGGTATGCGCGGTTCGCAGAGTCATTCGCCGGGGAGGCATCCCGGGATCGGCTGCCGCCCCCTCGGGGTGCAGTGTTCTGAGTCGACATCGAGCACCTCCGCTCGCGATCTACATCCAGGGTGCGCTGAGACAGCGGAACCGACCAGAGGCGTGGGTCACCTTCGCGGGGCTTTGGCCTCTGGAGAATGGGAGACGTCCCGACGAGACTCGCGATATGGCCACGCATTCGAGCCTGCGTCACGACATGCGGAGTTGGCCGGAGTCACGCGTCGGCCGGCGAGCGGTCACGTTCGCGGGGCTGAGCCTCACCGGCATCGCCCTGCTGGTGAGCTCGTTCGCGCTCGGGATCGTGGAACCAGCCGAGAGCTACACCGACAGCTGGGGACAGCTCGTGTGGGGCGTCGGCATCTGGGCGTGCGCGGTTGCCGCCTTCGTCACCGGCCTCGTCGCGATCGTCCGGCACCACGAGCGGTCGTGGACGGTGCTGCTCGCCACTGGGCTCGGTCTGCTGCCCCTGGCCCTGCTGCTCTCGGAGATCGCACTGGGCACGTTCTGACCTCGCGAGGCGCCCTCGCGCCGTCTCACGTCCGCCGGGCGTAGCGGACGTCACCGTTGGCCAGGCGCGAGACACACCACTGTGCGTCGTGGGCTCGGTGGTGGTGGAACGAGCAGAGCAGGACGCCGTGGGCCAGGTCGGTGTGGCCGCGGTGAGACCAGGGACTCCGTGCGTGATGGGCCTCGCACCAGGCCGCCGGGATGTCGCAGCCCTCGGCGCGACAACGGCGGTGGCGGACGGCCATGGCCCTGCGCTGACCGGGTGAGAACAGGCGCCTCGAGCGCCCGAGGTCGAGGACCTCGCCCTTGGCTCCCACTACGACGGGAAGGACGCCGGCGGTGCAGGCCAGTCTGCGGGCCTCGGCGGCGGTGACCACCTCGCCGGTGGAGGTCTCGGCCAGACCTAGACCTGAGCGCAGGGTCTCGAGGTCGACCATCACCATCACCGGCGGTGGCGGTGCCGCCGTGCTGAGGAAGCCCGTCGGCGGCCAGCTGCTCCAAGAGCGAGCAGAACGCCTCGCCCCGGCGTCGCGGGAGCGGCAAACGGTCGACGTCACCCAAGGGTGCAGCGGAGGGACCGTTGCGGCGGGGGCTGGTCATGGCGTCGAGGTAGGCCCGGAGCCGCGAGGCGACGTGATCGGGCAGGCGGGCGTGCAGGTCGGTCGAGCCGTCGCCTCGGGGGCGGAACGACAGCCGGGTCGTACGGCGAGCCCGGCGTTCCTCCGCGCGCAGGGCGACCTCCTCCTCGGCGTCGGCGATCTCCGGGCGACCACCTCGAGCACCCGGCGACCCAGGACCCGCAGCTCGCGCCGCCCGAAACGGCCTGCCTCGTCGATCAGGTGTGCCTCCGCCTGGGTGACGAGCTCTCGCTCCAGCGAAGCGGGCAGCGCCTCCAGTGCACCCATCACGACGTCAGCCTGCTCCCAGGTGACCGCCCCTGCGGCGACGGCGGCGGCGAGCCGCGCCCAGCGACCCAGCGACGTACCGAGTCGCGAGTCGTGCATGGCCTCGCGGCGCGAGGTGCGGGTCTCGACCGCCAGCCAGGCGGCCGCATCACGCGAACCCCGTCTCCGCCGCGAGATCGTCGGAGGTCGCCAGCGTCCGGGCGCGGAGGCCGGCGAGCCGGCCCAACGACCGGGTCAGCTCCACCAGCAACGCGTGCTTCTCGCCGGGCGAGAGGAACATCGGGTCCGACCCGGCGGTCTCGTCGAGCACCCGACCGACCTCGCGCGCGGCCGCGAGCAGCGGGGGCTCGTAGGGCGCCGGCGAGGTGGTCATGAGCTCACGCCAGCCGCGCCCACCGACAGCCCCTCCGCCCAGAAACCCTTTGTCCACAGGGGATTCGGAGGTTCCTGGTGGGAGATCAGACGAAGACCGCGACCGCTCGCGCGCTCGCCTCGCCCTTCGGCTCGTAGAGCGCCAGGAACTCCCCGTCGGGGGCGAAGAGGGCCGACAGACCATCGAGCGGTACGTCGAGCGCCCGGCCCACGCGGACGTGCGCGGCGTCCTCGTCGGAGAGGTCGACGGACGGGAACGCCGCACGGGCGGCGTCGGCTATGGGGGTCATCACGAAGTCGTCGGCGAGAGCGTCGAGGGTGTGGGCGTCGGCCAGGGCGAACGGCCCGACGGCCGTACGCCGGAGCGAGGTGAGGTGGCCGCCGACGCCGAGCGCGGCGCCGAGGTCGCGGGCGATCGCGCGGATGTAGGTGCCGCTCGAGCAGTGCACGGAGATCTCCACGGTCGGCAGGTGGACTGACGTCATCTCGATCTCGTGGACCGTGACGCGGCGGGCGGGAAGCTCGACCTCCTCCCCGGCGCGGACGCGTGCGTAGGCGCGCTTGCCGTCGACCTTGATCGCCGAGACGGCGCTCGGCACCTGGTCGATCTCACCGACGAACGTCGTGAGCGCCTTACGTACGTCGTCGCCGCCGATGCCTTCGGTGGGCCGGGTCTCGACGACCTCACCCTCGGCGTCGTCGGTGGTCGTGGTGCTGCCCAGCAGCACGGTGGCGTCGTAGCGCTTGTCGGTCAGCGCGAGATGTCCCAGCAGCCGAGTGGCGCGGTTGACCCCGAGCACCAGCACACCGGTCGCCATCGGGTCGAGGGTGCCGGCATGGCCCACCTTGCGGGTGCCGGCCAGCCGGCGTACGCGTGCGACGACGTCGTGCGACGTCAGGCCGCCGGGCTTGTCGACGACGACCAGACCGGACTCGGTCGTCACAGATCGTCGTCGAGGTCGTCGATCTCGCGCGGCTTCTTGTAGGGATCGGCCTCGCCGGCGTAGGACTCCACGCGACGAGCCGCTGCCTCCTCGTCGAGCTCCTTCGCGCGGGCCAGCACCTCGTCGAGGTGGCGGGCGTTCGCCGGGAGCGCGTCGGCCACGAACGTCAGGGACGGGGCGTGGCGCATGCCGAGCTGCTTGGCGACCTCGGAGCGCAGGAGCCCCTTGGCCGACTCCAGGGCCGCGGCGGTCGACGCCAGGTCGGAGTCCTCACCGAGCACGGTGTAGAAGATCGTCGCCTGCTGGGTGTCGCCGGTGACGCGGACGTCGGTCACGGTGACGAACCCGAGCCGCGGGTCCTTGACCCGGCGCTCGAGCATCTCCGCAACGGTGACCTGGATCCGGTCGGCGATCTTGCGGACGCGGGGGTTGGTCATGACTGGTTCCTATCCAGGGCTGGGGCCCCGACAGGCTCGGCCGAGATCGGCCGAGCCTGTCGAGACCGCTGACGGGCTCAGGCCCGCGGGATCTCCCGCATCTCGAAGGCCTCGACGATGTCGCCCTCCTTGATGTCCTGGAAGTTGCGCAGCACGAGACCGCACTCGAAGCCCTCGCGGACCTCGGACGCGTCGTCCTTCTCGCGCTTGAGCGAGGCCAGGTCGAGGTTGTCGGCCACCACGGCGCCGTCGCGGATGACACGCACCTTGGCGTTGCGTCGGATGACGCCGCTGGTGACCATGCAGCCCGCGATGTTGCCGATCTTGGAGGAGCGGAAGATCGCCCGGATCTCCGCCTGGCCGAGGGCCGCCTCCTCGAACTCCGGCTTGAGCATGCCCTTGAGGGCCGCCTCGATCTCCTCGATCGCGTTGTAGATGACCGAGTAGTAGCGGATCTCGACGCCTTCCTTGTCCGCCAGCTCGGTCGCCTTGCCCTGCGGCCGGACGTTGAAGCCGATGATGATGGCGTCGGACGCGGCGGCCAGCATGACGTTGGTCTCGGTGATCGCACCGACACCGCGGTCGATGACGCGCAGCGACACCTCGTCGCCGACGTCGATCTTGGCCAGCGAGTCCTCGAGGGCCTCGACCGAACCGGACACGTCGCCCTTGAGGATCAGGTTGAGCTCCTGGCTCTCGCCCTTCTCCATGGAGGCCATGAAGTCCTCGAGGGTACGGCGGACGCGGCGCTGGGCCTGCATGGCTGCACGCTCGCGCGCCTCGCGCTTCTCGGCGATCTGGCGGGCCATCCGGTCGTCCTCGACGACCAGGAAGTTCTGACCCGCACCCGGCACCGCTGACAGACCGAGCACCATGGCCGGCTGACCCGGAAGGGCCTCGTCCATGAAGTCGCTGCGCTCGTCGAGCAGAGCGCGGACACGGCCGTGGGCCGGACCGGCCACGATCGAGTCACCGACCCGAAGCGTGCCGCGCTGGACCAGCACCGTGGCGACCGGGCCGCGGCCGCGGTCCAGGTGTGCCTCGACGACCAGACCCTGGGCGTCCTGCTCGGGGTTGGCCCTCAGGTCCAGAGCCGCGTCGGCGGTCAGCACGATCGCCTCGAGCAGCTTGTCGAGGTTGAGCTCGGACTTGGCCGAGACGTCGACGAACATCGAGTCACCGCCGTACTCCTCGGGCACCAGGCCGTACTCGCTCAGCTGACCGCGGACCTTGGTCGGGTCGGCGTCGGGCTTGTCGATCTTGTTGACCGCCACCACGATCGGCACGTCGGCCGCCCTGGCGTGGTTGAGCGCCTCGACCGTCTGCGGCATGACGCCGTCGTCGGCCGCGACCACGAGGACCGCGATGTCCGCCGACTGCGAGCCACGGGCACGCATGGCGGTGAACGCCTCGTGACCGGGCGTGTCGAGGAAGGTGATCCAGCGCTCGGCGCCTTCGACCTCGGTCTCGACCTGGTAGGCACCGATGTGCTGGGTGATGCCACCGGCCTCCTTGTCGACCACGTTGGCCGAGCGGAGGGCGTCGAGGAGCTTGGTCTTGCCGTGGTCGACGTGACCCATCACGGTCACGACCGGCGGGCGTACGACGAGGTCGGACTCGTCGCCCTCGTCCTCGCCGAACTCGAGGTCGAACGACTCGAGCAGCTCGCGGTCCTCGTCCTCGGGGGAGACGACCTGGACGACGTAGTTGAGCTCCTCACCGAGCAGCTCGAGGGTCGCGTCGTTGACCGACTCGGTCGCGGTGACCATCTCACCGAGGGAGAACAGCATCTGCACCAGCGCAGCGGCATCGACGTTGATCTTCTCGGCGAAGTCGGTCAGCGAGGCGCCACGAGCAAGACGCACGGTCTCGCCGTTGCCCTTGCGGACGCGCACGCCACCGATCGTCGGAGCCTCCATCTGCTCGAACTCCTGGCGACGCGCCCGCTTGGACTTGCGTCCACGACGCGACGGACCGCCGGGACGCCCGAAGGCACCCTGGGTCTGACCGCGCTGGCCCGGACGGCCACGGCCGCCACCGGGACCACCGCCGAAGCCGGGACCACCACGACCGGGAGCACCGGCACCTGCGCCGGCACCGGCGGGAGCACCGCCACGGCCGGGCGCTCCGCCACGACCCGGGGCACCGGCACGACCTGGTGCACCCGCGCGACCGGGAGCACCTGCACGACCCGGCCCACCGGCCGGACCACGGGCGCCGGGGCCGGTGCCGAAGGCGCCGGGGGCACGGTTCATCATCGCCGGGTTGGGGCGCGGCATGCCGGGACGACCGCCGGCAGCCGGCGGACGCGGGGGACGGTTGTCGTCGTCCTCGGTCTCACGCGGCGCCGGGGCGGGACGGCGTCCCATGCCCTGGCTCGAGGCGAACGGGTTGTTGCCGGGACGCGGCGTACCGGGACGCGCCGCAGGGCGCGGTGCCGGGGTGGCCTCCGCCTCAGCTGCAGGCTCCTCCGGCTCGGCGACCGGGGCCTCCGGCTCCGGCTCGGCCTTGGCGGCCTGGCGCGGACCCGGCTTGGGAGCGGCCGGGGCGTCGGTGACAGCGGTGCCGTTGGCAGCGGCCACGACGGTCTCCACCGGTGCGACCTCGGGGGCCTCGGCGGCCGGCTCGGCCTTGGGTGACGCCTTGGGGGCGGGCTTCGCCGTGGCCGGGGGCTCGGCGGGTGCCTCGCTGACCTTGGCGGCCAGCAGGGCGTCGCCGTAGGTCTTCTTGAACTTCATCTCGACGGGAAGCTCGATCGTCGAGGAAGCGGACTTGACGAACTCGCCCATCTCCTTCAGCTTGTCGAGAACTTCCTTGCTCTCGATGCCATAGGTCTTGGCGAGCTCGTGTACTCGGGTCTTGGCCACGTTTCTCCTTCGTGCGGCCCGAGACCCTCATCCCTGCGAGAGGGGCAGATCTCAGACCGAAAGTGGGTGTTGCAAACTCATCGGGAGGTACTCATCGAGTGCTCATGAGCTGCTGCTCCAGTCCTCATCGGTATCTGTCGGTAGTGAGGCGAGGTAGTCACTCAGCGGGCCGGTCTCGAGGCGCTCCCCAGGGCGCCGTAGCGCCCGGGCGAAGGCCCGTCTCCGGACCGCGAGGTCGTAGCACGCGGACGTGGGGTGCAGGTGCGCCCCGCGGCCGGGCCGGGTGGCTGCTGGATCGGGCACCACGGCTGGTCGGCCTTCGGTGTCCGAGCCGGCGGTCACCCGCAACAACTCGCTCTTGGCGGCCCGCTCACGACACCCGATGCACGTCCGGACCGGTCCGGGGACCGGGGTGGAGACAGGGGACACCGATGTACGAGCCACTGGCCACAACCCTACCCCCGCAGGGGGCTATTCCCCGAACCGGCCTCGCACCCCGTCGTTGTCGGAGGCCGACCCTAGAGTCACAGGGTGAGCGAGTTCCGCGACGATTTCGACGGAGACGAGCTCGACCCGCGCGTCTGGGACCCGCACTACCTACCCCACTGGAGCTCCCGCGCGGCCTCCCGAGCGACGTACGACGTCACCGAGGGCCGGCTGCGGCTCTCGATCCCGCCCGACCTCCCCCTGTGGTGCCCCGACCTGCACCCCGAGCCCCTCCGCGTGTCCGGCATCGCCTCCGGCGCCCACTCCGGACCGGTGGGCAGCCAGGTCGGCGGCCAACCCTTCGCCGACAGGCAGACCGTGCGCGAGGAGCAGCCCCGGCTCGAGGGGTGGCTGCCCCGCCTCGGTGAGGTGGCGGTGCGCTGCCGGATGCAGCTCTCACACCGCTCGATGGCCGCCGTGTGGCTGAGTGGCTTCGAGGAGACCCCCGACCAGAGCGGGGAGATCTGCCTGGTGGAGGTCTTCGGCAAGGACGTCGAGCCCGGGCTCGCGGCCGAGGTCGGCATGGGCGTGAAGCAGCTCCACGACCCCCACCTGCTGCACGACTTCGCAGCCCCCCGGCTCCCGATCGATGTCGCCGACTGGCACGACTACGCCGTGCGCTGGGACGAGCAGGAGGCGCACTTCTCGGTGGACGGCGCGCTCGTCCGCATCTGCCGCCGGCCACCGACGTACCCGCTCCAGGTGATGATCGCGGCCTTCGACTTCCCGTCGTGGTCGCGCGGTGACGACGCGCTGCTGGAGCCGGTGCTGGAGGTCGACTGCGTCAGCGGGTCGGCGTGACCAGCCACTCGACCGCTGCCGCCGCGTGCAGCGCGGTGGAGTCGAAGACCGGGACCGTGGTGTCGTCGGCACCCACCAGCAGCCCGATCTCGGTGCAGCCGAGGATCATCCCCTCCGCACCGGTGGCGACCAGCTCGGCCATCACGCGCCGGTAGGCCTCCCGCGACTCCGCTCGTACGACGTCGCGCACGAGCTCGTCGTAGATGATCCGATGGACCTCGGCCCGGGCCGCCGCGTCGGGGACGACGGTCTCGACCCCGCCGGCGGCCAGGCGCTCGACCAGGAACGTGTCCTCCATCGTGAACGCGGTCGCGAGCAGCCCGACCCGGGTCAGCCCGGCCGCGCGGACCGCGGCGGCCGTGGCGTCGGCGATGTGCAGCAGCGGGACGCCCGCGGCCTGCTCCACCTCGTCGGCCACCTTGTGCATGGTGTTGGTGGCCAGCAGGACGCGGTCCGCTCCGGCTGCGCGCAGGCCCCGGGCCGCCTCGGCGAGGATCCGGGCCGTGGCCGGCCAGTCACCGGCGTGCTGCAGGTGGGCGACCGGGGCGAAGTCGACGCTGTGGACCAGCAGTCGCGCCGAGTGCAGACCACCGAGCCGCTCGGCGACCCCGGTGTTGATCAGTCGGTAGTAGGTCTCGGTGCTGGTCCAGCTCATCCCGCCGAGGACACCCAGCAGCCGCTGGGCCCGGGCCGTGGTCACAGCAGGGTCACTCCTCGTCGGAGCGGATGTCGATGCGCCAGCCGGTGAGGCGGGCGGCCAGTCGGGCGTTCTGGCCCTCCTTGCCGATCGCCAGCGAGAGCTGGAAGTCGGGCACGATCACGCGGGCCGACCGTGCCTCGGCGTCGACCACCTCGACCTTGGTCACCCGCGCCGGCGACAGTGCATGGGCGACCATCTCGACGGGGTCCTCGGACCAGTCGACGATGTCGATCTTCTCGCCGTGGAGCTCGGACATCACGTTGCGCACCCGCTGTCCCATCGGGCCGATGCACGCGCCCTTGGCGTTGACGCCCTGCGCGGTCGACTTCACCGCGATCTTGGTGCGATGGCCGGCCTCCCGGGCGAGGGCGGCGATCTCGACGGTGCCGTCGGCGATCTCGGGCACCTCGAGCGCGAACAGCTTCTTGACCAGGTTGGGGTGGGACCGCGAGAGCGTGATCTGCGGTCCGCGCATGCCCTTGCGCACCGACACCACCAGGCACTTGATCCGCTCGCCGTGCAGGTAGCTCTCCCCCGGCACCCGCTCGCCCATCGGCAGGAGCGCTTCGAGCTTGCCGAGGTCGACCATCACGTCGTCGGGGTTGCGGCCCTGCTGGATGACGCCGGAGATCAAGTCGCCCTCCTTGCCGGAGAACTCCCCGAAGCGGAGGTCGTCCTCGGCGTCGCGCAGGCGCTGCAGCATGATCTGCTTGGCCGTGGTGGCCGCGATCCGGCCGAAGCCCTCGGGGGTGTCGTCGTACTCCCCGATCTTGGTGCCCTCGTCGTCGACCTCGGCGGCGTAGACGGTGACGTGGCCCGACTTGCGGTCGAGCTCGACCCGCGCCTGCTCCACGGCACCCGGAGTCTTGTGGTACGCCGTCAGCAGCGCCTGCTCGATGGCCTCGACCAGGACGTCGAACGAGATCTCCTTCTCCCGTTCGAGCTGGCGCAGGATGGTCAGGTCGATGTCCATCAGCTGTCACCTTCGTGGGATGTGGGGCGGTTGAACTCGATCTGCACGAGCGCCTTGGTCACGTCGGCGTAGGCCAGGGGGCGGGGCGATCCCGAGACGTCGAGCGTGACGCCGGAGTCGTCGCTGTCGCCGACCCGGCCGGTCACCTGGCTGCCGTCGCGCAGCGACGCCTCCACCAGCCGGTCGCGGTTGCGGCGCCAGTGGCGCGGCTCGGTGAGCGGGCGGTCGACACCACGGGAGGTGACCTCGAGGGTGTAGGCCGCCTCGCCCATGAGGTCGGAGTCGTCGAGCAGGTCGGAGACGGCACGGGTCGCGGCAGCGATGTCGTCGAGGGTCACGCCGCCGTCGCGGTCGACCGCCACCCGGAGCACACGGCGCTTGCCGGCAGGGGTGAGCTCGACGGCCTCGAGATCGAGCCCGAGGGCGCCCAGACGGTCGCGGAGCGCGGCGGCGATCCGGGGGCTGTCCGGACTGACGTGGCTCACGACGCGACCTCCTGTGCTGTTGTCGGCCCTCACGATAGCGGGTGTGCGGCCTGCCCCTCACCCGGCGGATTGCGGGTCGGCGTACGGCGCGGCGATAGGGTCGCGGGCATGTCCGGCCCGCCCGTCTCGCGCCGTACCGCGGTGCGGTGGGCAGGTCTCGCCTCGGTCGTCGGCGGGGCCGCGCTGGGCGGCTGCGACCTCGATCCACGCTCCTCCCCTGCCCCGGCCGCGACCCCGACGCCCGACCACGACGAGCGGATCCTCCTGGCCGCTCGCGCCGAGCTGAAAGGCCTCGTCGCCCGGCTCCGAGCCGCGATCGCCGAGCCCTCGCAGGCCGGCCCCGACGCCTTCCTGGTGGCCCTCGAACGTGCCCACGTGGCCCAGCTTGCCGCGCTGGACGGCAGGCCACGCGCCACGACCGGCCGGGTCCGACCCTTCGCCAGGGGGTCACGGCTCGTCGCCCGCGAACGGGTCGCGGTCGCCCGGTTCACCGACTGGGCGCAGCGCGCCGAGAGCGGAGACCTGGCCCGCGTGCTGGCCGCCACCGCCGGCGGCATCAGCACGTATCTCGCGGTCGAGGGCAAGCGATGACGACCGAGCTCGACGCCCTGCAGCAGACGCTGGCCGGTGAGCACGCCGCCGTCCACGTCTACGGCGTGCTGGGCGGCCGCGCGGCGACCTCGACCCCCCGTCCGTTCCGCGCCGACCTCGCGACGGCCTACGACGCTCACGTGACCCGGCGTGACGACCTGCGGCGGATGGTCACCGCGCTGGGAGGCGTCCCGGTGGCGGCGGAGGCGTCGTACGCCCTCCCGGCCCGGCTGACCACCCGCACCCAGATCTCGGCCGAGGCGCTGCGGACCGAGCGCGCCTGCCTCCAGCAGTACGGCGCGCTGGTCGCGGCCGCGGGCCCGGGGCCGACCCGGGCGTGGGCGGTGACCGCGCTGGGCGAGAGCGCCCTCACCGAGCTCGCGTTCGGCGGCTCGCCGCAGGCCCTGCCGGGTGTGACCGGCACCTGAACCCGGCACAAGAAGAAGGCCCCCGGCACGATGTGCCGGGGGCCTCACGTCGTCCGGTGCTCCGAGGAACTCCCGAGACATTCCCCGGAGCACCGGGACGTCGTGCTGACCGACCGGGGGGGATCGGTCCGGGGCTCGGATTCGGTGGGGGGTGGATCCGAGGCCCGTTATGCACAATCATGCAACGCAGCGTCCACGGGTGTCCGAAGGTCTGCCCCTCATGTTTATGCAATGCGAAACCCTGAAGCCGAGGGCCGCCGGGGCTCACCAGGAGCCGATCAGCCCCGGGAGGTCGGTCAGCCGGACGATGACCCCGTCGGGCGTTCCCTCGCTGTGTCCGACCTGGGCCGTCGGAATGTCGCTGTGGGGCACGTGGACCGCCCGCATCCCGGCCTGGTGGGCTCCCCAGATGTCGTCGAAGAGACGGTCGCCGACGTAGACGCAGCGCGCGGGGTCACTCACCCCGACGGCGTCCATCGCGGCCCGGAAGGCGTGGGGTGACGGCTTCGTCCAAGGGATCTCGCTGGTGTAGACGTCGCCGTCGATCAGGTCGTAGAGGCCGTCGCGCTCGAAGATCGCGACGTGCCAGTCGCGCGGCCAGATCGTGTTGGAGAGCACGCCGACCTTCAGGCCGAGGCCACGGAGCTCCTCGAGCGCCGGCCGGGCGTCGGGGTCGGTGTAGGTGTGGGGCTCCCAGAACTCCCGGTAGGCCGTCAGCAGCTCGGGGTCGTGGTCGAGGCCGGCCTCGTCGAACAGGTCACCGATCGTCGCGCTCTGCTGGTGGTCGCGGGAGCGACCCCAGATCACGTTCCCTGCCTCGTGCAACGCCGACCGGGCCAGCTCGGGGTCGTGCCCGGTCGTGGTCACGGCCGCCGCGAGGGCGAGTGTCTCGGCGTGGAAGTCGATGTCGTGCCAGCGCGTGAGCGTGCCACCCCAGTCGAAGACGACCGCCTCGAGGCTCATGCCCGGACGAGCCGGACCAGGTGGTTGACGACGTGGTCGGTGGGGACCTCCTGGCGCTCACCGGTACGTCGGTCGCGGACCTCGATGGTGCCTTCGGCGAGGTTGCGGCCCACCACCACGATGGTCGGCACCCCGATCAGCTCGGCGTCCTTGAACTTCACGCCGGGGCTGACCTTGGGCCGGTCGTCGTAGAGGACGGTCACGCCGTCGGCGGCCAGGTCGGTGGCGATCCGGTCGGCGGCGGCGAAGATCGCCTCGTCCTTGCCGGTCGCGACGACGTGGACGTCGGCCGGGGCGACGTCACGAGGCCAGGACAGGCCGAGCTCGTCATGGGTGTTCTCGGCGATCGCCGCCACCGCGCGCGAGGGACCGATGCCGTAGGAGCCCATGGTGACGGTCACCAGCTTGCCGTTCTCGTCGAGCACCTGCAGGCCGAGCGCGTCGGCGTACTTCCGGCCGAGCTGGAAGATGTGGCCCATCTCGATGCCGCGGGCGGACTCGAGGACGCCGCCGTCGCAGTTCGGGCAGGGGTCGCCGTCGCGGACGTCGGCCGCCTCGATCGTGCCGTCGGGGGTGAAGTCACGCCCCATGACCAGGTCGAGCGCGTGGCTGCCCGCCACGTCGGCGCCGGTCACCCAGCGGGTGCCTTCCACGACGCGTGGGTCGACGACGTAGCGGATGCCGGAGGCGTTCTTCTCCCCCAGCGCGCCGGGGCCGATGTAGCCCTTCACCAGCGCGGGGTGCCTGGCCAGCTCGGCCTCGTCCATGGGCTCGACCTCGGTCGGCTCCATCTGCCCCTCGAGCCGCTTCTGGTCGACCTCGCGGTCGCCGGGCAGGCCGATGGCGAGCGGCTCGCGGGTGCCGTCGGGGTGCTTCAGCACGAGCAGGACGTTCTTGAGGGTGTCTGCGGCGGCCCAGGGCCGGTCGTCACGGGGGTACTTCTCGTTGAGGTGGTCGACCAGGGTGTCGATGGTCGGGGTGTCGGGGGTCGGCTCCGCGTGGGCCGCGGGCACGTCGTCGTAGGCAACGACCGCGGGCGGACGCACCTCGACGGCCTCGACGTTGGCGGCGTAGTCGCAGAGGGTGCAGCGCACGTAGGTGTCCTCACCCACCTCCGCCCGCGCGAGGAACTCCTCCGACTTCGAGCCGCCCATGGCCCCCGACGTCGCCTTGACGATGACGTAGTCGAAGCCGAGCCGGTCGAAGATCCGGATGTAGGCGTCGCGATGGCGTTGGTAGGACGCGTCGAGCCCGGCGTCGTCGACGTCGAAGGAGTAGGAGTCCTTCATCACGAACTCGCGGCCGCGGAGCAGCCCGGCCCGTGGCCGCGCCTCGTCGCGGTACTTGTTCTGGATCTGGTAGATCGCGAGCGGGAGGTCCTTGTACGACGAGTACAGGTCCTTCACGACGAGCGTGAACATCTCCTCGTGCGTGGGACCGAGCAGGTAGTCGGCCCCCTTGCGGTCCTCGATCCGGAAGATGCTGTCGCCGTACTCCGTCCAGCGGTGGGTGGCTTCGTAGGGCTCCCGGGGCAGCAGGGCCGGGAACAGCAGCTCCTGGGCGCCGATCGCGTCCATCTCGTCGCGCACGATGTTCTCGATCTTGCGCAGGACGCGCAGCCCCAGCGGCAGCCAGGTGTAGATCCCGGGGGCGTTGCGCCGGATGTAGCCGGCCCGGACCAGCAGCCGGTGGCTGGGCACCTCGGCGTCCGCCGGGTCGTCGCGCAGCGTGCGGACGAAGAGGCTGGACATGCGCAGGACGGTGCTCATGCGCGAAGCCTACGGGCGGCCCGCGCGGTGCTGCGAAGCGGTTTCCCGCCCCCGTTGGT
>JAHEXO010000279.1 GCA_023252065.1 Nocardioides sp.
CTTCTCGGCGACCATCATCACGGGTGCGTAGATGTTCCCGTTGGTGACGAAGGGGAAGACCGAGGCGTCCACCACTCGGATGCCGTCGAGGCCGTGCACCCGCATGCTCGTGGGGTCGACGACGGCGTCGTTCTCGGTCCCCATCTTCGCGGTGCACGACGGGTGGAGCGCGGTCTCGGCGTCGCGCTTGACCCAGTCGAGGATCTCGTCGTCGGACTCGACGCCGGGGCCGGGAGAGATCTCACCGTCGTTGAACTCCGCCAGGCCCGGCTGGCTCAGGATGTCCCGGGCGACCCTGATGGCCTCGACCCACTCCTTGCGGTCGTTGGGGGTCGAGAGGTAGTTGAAGAGCATCGAGGGGTGCTGGCGGGGGTCGGTCGAGCGGATCTTCACGTGGCCACGGGTGTCGGCGTACATCGGGCCGATGTGCACCTGGTAGCCGTGCCCCTCGGACGGCACGCTCCCGTCGTAGCGGACGGCGACCGGGAGGAAGTGGAACATCAGGTTCGGGTAGTCGACCTCGTCGTTGCTGCGAACGAAGCCGCCGCCCTCGAAGTGGTTGGTCGCGCCGAGGCCACGGCGGTGGACCAGCCACTCGTAGCCGATCTTGGGACGCGCGCGCATCCGCAGTACCGGTGCGATCGAGACCGGCTGCTTCGAGGCGTGCTGGACGTAGACCTCGAGGTGGTCCTGGAGGTTGGCTCCGACACCTGGCAGGTCGGCCACGACGTCGATGCCGAGAGCGCGGAGGTCGTCGGCGGCACCGACACCCGAGAGCTGCAGCAGCTGCGGGCTGTTGATCGCCCCGCCGCACAAGATGATCTCGCCGGCCTCGACCTGGCGGTCGAGCCGCCCGCCGCGCCGGTAGTCGACACCCACCGCGCGGGTGCCCCGGAAGCGGACGCCGGTGACCAGGGACAGAGTGTGGACCGCGAGGTTCTTCCGGTGCCGCACCGGGTGGAGGTAGGCGCGGGCTGCGGAGAGGCGGCGACCCCGGTGGAGGTTGCGGTCGAACCTCGCGAACCCCTCCTGACGGTAGCCGTTGACGTCGTCGGTCAGGGGGTAACCGGCGTCCTGGGCCGCCTGGAAGAAGGCACCGAAGAGGGGGTTGTCGGCGGGGCCTCGCTCGAGGATCAGCGGCCCGTGGCCACCGCGCCACTCGTCGGCGCCGGCCAGGCAGGTCTCCATCCGCTTGAAGTAGGGCAGGCAGTGTCGGTAGTCCCAGGACTCCATGCCCGGCTCGGCGGCCCAGCGCTCGTAGTCGAGAGGGTTGCCGCGCTGGAAGATCATCCCGTTGATGCTGCTGGAGCCGCCGAGCACCTTGCCCCTGGCGTGGTAGATCCGGCGGTTGTTCATGTGCGGCTCGGGGTCGGACTCGTACTTCCAGTCGTAGAACCGGTTGCCGATCGGGATCGTGAGCGCGGCGGGCATGTGGATGAAGGGGTCGATCCGGAAGTCGGACCGGCCGGCCTCCAGCACCAGCACCGAGGTGCCCGGATCTGCCGACAGCCGGTTGGCCAGTGCGCAGCCGGCGGATCCGCCGCCCACGATCACCACGTCGTAGCGCTCCCTCATCGGCTCACCCGTCGCCACCGCGTGGTGAGCCGTCGAACCAGCGCTGCTCCGCGGGCCGGATGTTGTGCCACACGTGCTTGGTCTCGCGATACTCCGCCAGGCCCGCCTCGCCGAGCTCGCGGCCGAAGCCGGACTGCTTGTAGCCGCCCCACTCGGCCTGCGGCACGTAGGGGTGGTAGTCGTTGATCCAGACCGTCCCCATCCGCATCCGGGCCGCCACCCGCTGCGCCTTGCCGGCGTCCTGGGTCCACACCGCCCCGGCGAGCCCGTAGGTGCTGTCGTTGGCGATCGCGACCGCTTCGTCCTCGGACCCGAAGGTCTCGACGGTCAGCACCGGACCGAACGACTCGTTCTGGGTGACGCTCATCGTGCTGGTGCAGCCGTCGAGCACGGTGGGCAGGTAGTAGTACCCGTCGGCCAGGGCCGGGTCGTCCGGCGCGGCGCCGCCACAGCGGAGCACGGCGCCCTCGGCGAGCCCCGCCGCGACGTACGCCGCGACCTTCTCGCGGTGGGCGGCGCTGATCAGCGGACCGGTCTCGGCCTTGTCGTCGAACGGGCCGCCGAGCCGGATGTTCTGGGCGCGCTCGACCAGGGCGTCGACGAACATGTCGTGCAGCGACTCCTCGACCAGCAGCCGCGCCCCGGCGGAGCACACCTGGCCCGAGTGCAGGAAGACCGCGGTGAGCGCGTAGTCGAGGGCGACGTCGAGGTCGGCGTCGGCGAAGACGATGTTGGGGTTCTTGCCGCCGAGCTCGAGCGCGACCCGCTTGACGGTGGCAGCGGCCGAGGCCATGACGGCGCGGCCGGTCTGCACCCCGCCGGTGAACGAGACCAGGTCGACCCGCGGGTCGCTGGCCAGCGGCGCGCCCGCCTCGGCCCCGGCGCCGAGCACGAGGTTGCCGACCCCGGGCGGCAGCCCGGCCTCCTCGAGCAGGCCCATCAGGAGGATGGACGTGTGGGGCGTGAGCTCGCTGGGCTTGAGGACTAACGTGTTCCCCGCCGCCAGGCACGGTGCGACCTTCCAGGAGGCCTGGAGCAGCGGGTAGTTCCAGGGGGCGATCAGCCCGCAGACCCCGACCGGCTCGTGCACGATCCTGCTGACGACGTCAGGGTTGCCGGTGTCGACGACACGTCCGGCGTCCTCGGCCGCCACCCGGCCGTAGTAGCGGAACACCGAGGCCACGTCAGCGACGTCGTAGCGGCCCTCGACCAGCCGCTTGCCGGTGTCTCGCGACTCCGCCAGGGCGACGGCCTCGCTGTCGCGCTCGAGGAGGTCGGCGACCCGCAGCAGGAGGTCGCCGCGCTCGCGGGCGGGCGTGCCCGGCCAGGGCCCGTCGTGGAAGGCGCGGTGGGCGGCGGCGACGGCGAGGTCGACGTCGGCCGGGCTCGCCTCGTCCACCTCGGCCACGAGCGTCCCGTCGGCGGGACAGTGGATCGACCGGCGTCCGCCGGCCAGGGCCCCGGTCCAGGACCCGTCCACGTAGAGCTCAGGCATGCCTGCCGCCCATCCCCTCCTCGCGGTCGGCCCGAGGTTGCGCGATTTGCAACTCATTGCTCATGCCGCAACGATTCGTATGGACGGAGAATAGGTGACCTGCGCCACACGTCAAGGGCAGGACCAGTGTGGCACTGCCCGCGGGCGTTGTCAGGACGCGATGGCGAGGCGCCACCGGAGCCGGGTTCCGGCTCAGGTACGACGGCCCCACCCGAGCCGATGGGAGACCTCCAGGGCCGCGGCGACGAGCATCGGCACCGTCTCCTCGAGGCGCTCCCGGGTCAGCCGGAAGGTCGGTCCGGAGATGCTCATCGACGCGATGACGTCGCCGTGGGCGCTCCGGATCGGGGCCGCGGCCGCCGTCAGGCCCTCCTCGAGCTCGTCGACCGCGAGCGCGTACCCCGCCCGTCGTACACCGTCGAGCTCGGCGCGCAGCTGCTCGCGCGCGGTGATCGTGTGCTCGGTGTAGCGGGGCAGGTGAGGCACAGCCTCGTCGAAGTCGTGCTCGGAGAGCTCGCTGAGCAGCACCTTGCCGTTGCTGGTCGCATGCAGCGGGATGCGCTGGCCGACCCAGTTGTGCGACTGGAGGGCCGAGGACCCGGCGACCTGGTCGAGGTAGAGCGCGGACTCCTCGGACCGGACCGTGATGTTCACCGTCTCGCCGGTGTCGGCGGCGAGCTGGCGGGTCACCGGACGGGCCTCGCTGACCACGTCGAGCCGAGCCGTCGTCGCGCCGGCGAGGCGCAGGTTGCCGACCCCGAGCCGGTAGCGGCCGCGGTCGTTGACCTGCTCGACGAGGCGGTGGCTCTCCAGGGTCGCCAGCAGCCGGAAGGCCGTGGACTTGTGGACGCCGAGGCGGGCCGCGATCTCGGTGACGCTCGACTCGCCCTCGCGGGCGAGCAGCTCGAGGATGGTGATCGCTCGGTCGACCGACTGGACCGGCGCGGCGCCGGTGACGATCGGCGGCTGGGTCTGCTCCACCGCGGACATGAGCGGCAGGCTATATCAGGAGCCGGTCGGCCCGGGTCCGGTTGGTCGGCGCCGGCTACCGGAACACCACGGTGCGGGTGCCGTTGGTCAGGATCCGGCTCTGCGAGTGCCAGCGCACCGCGCGCGAGAGCACCTGCGCCTCGACGTCGCGGCCGGCCGCCACCAGCTGGTCGGCACTGAGCGTGTGGTCGACGCGGGTCACGTCCTGCTCGATGATCGGTCCTTCGTCGAGGTCGGCGGTGACGTAGTGCGCCGTCGCCCCGACCAGCTTCACCCCTCGCTCGTGCGCCTGGTGGTAGGGCTTGGCGCCCTTGAAGCTCTGCAGGAAGGAGTGGTGGATGTTGATGGC
>JAHEXO010000280.1 GCA_023252065.1 Nocardioides sp.
CGCCCGCGACGCGGCGTACGCCACGAGCGTCGACGGTGTCTTCGTCGCCGGCGACGCCGGGCGTGGCCAGTCGCTGATCGTCTGGGCGATCGCCGAGGGCCGCGCGGCGGCAGCCGCCGTCGACCGCTTCCTCACCGGGGAGACCAGCCTGCCCGCCCCGATCCCGCCGACGGCGCGGCCACTGGTGGTGTGACCCCACCGGGCCCCGGTCAGGCAGCGGTCAGGTAGTGGGGTTACCGTCCAAGGTGATCCTGGTCGGCGACCCGAGGAGATGTGCCCGCACGTGTCGTGGAAGCTGCGTGCCCGCGTTTCCGTCGCGCTTGCGACCCTCGTCCTGACCGCCGGCTGCGGCTCGACCTCGTCGTCGACTCCGTCGGCCTCCACCGGCGGTTCGTCCGGTACTGCGTCCGGCGGCTCCTCCAGCGGCCCCTCCTCCGCGGGCGGCTCTGCCACCACGCCGCCGGTCGCCGCGCCGTTCCGGCACCCGCTCCCGGGCATGCCCCCGGTGGTCGGCAACGACGTCTACTCCCAGACCCGCGCCGGCATGCTCGCCCCCGCCGTACGGCACGACCCGGCGCTGCTCTACGTCCCCGACTCGGCGGGCTCGCGGGTGACCGTGATCAGCCAGCGGACCCGCAAGATCGTGAGAGTCATCCCGACCGGCTACCTCAGCCAGCACGTCGTACCGTCCTACGACCTCAAGACCCTCTACACCAACTCCAGCGTCGCCAACGAGCTGGTGGCGATCGACCCGGGCACGGGGCGCAAGACGCACTCCGTCCCGATGCCGCGGCCCTACAACCTCTACTTCACCCCCGACGGCAAGACGGCCGTGGTGATGATCGAGGAGTACGACACGATCCGGTTCGCCGACCCGCACACGTGGCGCACGATCGAGGACCTGAAGTACCCCGGGTGTCTGGGCCCGAACCACGCGGACTTCTCCGGCAACGGCCGCTTCTTCGTGGTCACCTGCGAGTTCTCCGGCGAGCTGCTCAAGATCGGGACCCTCGACCACCGCGTCGAGGGCGCCATCACGTTCGACCCGCAATCGACCGCGCCGAACGCCGACCCGGTGACGATGGGCAAGAGCATCCCGCAGGACGTGCGGCTGTCACCGGACGGGACGACGTTCTACGTCGCCGACATGGGCACCAACGAGCTGCGCATGATCTCGGCGCGGACGTTCAAGCAGGTCGGTGTCATCGGGATGCCGCGAATGCCCCACGGCATCTATCCGAGCCGCGACGGCACCCGGCTCTACGTCTCCGACCGAGGGGCCGGCAAGGTCAGCGTGCTGGACCCGAAGACCAACAAGATCGTGGACACCTGGGTCATCCCCGGCGGCGGCAGCCCCGACATGGGCGGGGTGTCGGCCAACGGCCGGATGCTGTGGCTGTCGGGCCGCAACAACGGCGTCGTCTACGGCTTCAACACCCGCAAGGGGAAGCTGGTCGCCACGATCCCGGTCGGCGGCAGCCCCCACGGCATCGCGGTCTGGCCCCAGCCGGGCCGCTACTCCCTGGGTCACACGGGGAACATGCGGTGAGGCGTCCGGCCGCCCTGCTGCTCGCCTCACCGGCGCTGGTGCTGCTCGCGGCGTGCGGCAGCGGGCCGACGGATGCCGCACCGACGCAGTCTCCGACGCCGACGACCGCCGCTACGACCGGGTCGTCGGCCTCCGGGGCGAGCGGGACCACCGCGGGAGCCTCGCCGACACCTCCACCCTTCCGACCGACGCGCGCAGTCGCAACCACCGAGCCCTGGCACCTGCCCTACGCCGCCGGCCGCCAGGCCGTGGTGCCGACCGGTCCCGGCCAGGTGCTGGTCGCAGGTGGCCTGCTCGCCGGAGACCAGTCCACCGACCAGGTCGTCCGGGTCGACCTCGCGCAGGGCAAGGTGAGGGCGCTGCCGGCGCTGGCGGTGCCGGTGCACGACGTCGCCGGCGGCCTGGCCGGGTCGACGCCGCTGGTCGTCGGCGGGGGCAACGCCACCGAGCAGGACGTCGTCCAGGCCTGGCGCGGTCACTCCTGGCGGGTGACCGGACACCTGCCGACCAGTCGCTCCGACCTCTCCGTCGTCCAGCACGGCACCACCCCGTGGGTCGTGGGCGGGTACGACGGCTCCGGCACGCCGCTCACCGTGCTCGCGCTCTCGGCCGACGGCTCCAGCCGGCCGGTGGGCCGCCTGGCGGAGGGGGTGCGCTACGCCGCCACCGCGGTGCTCGGGCACACGGCGTACGTGTTCGGCGGAGAGGTGCTCGGGCGCGAGCTCGGCGACGTGCAGGCGCTCGACCTCTCGACGGGCCGGACGCGGGTGGTGGCGCGCCTGCCCGTGCCGCTCGGTCACGCCATGGCCGCCACGCTCGGTGGCCGGATCCTGCTGGTCGGCGGCCGGGTGACGCCTGATCGCCAGACCGGGGCGATGTGGTGGTTCGACCCCGGCACCGGTCGGTTCACGCACGCCGGGCGGCTCCCGCACCCGCTCAGCGACGCGGGCGTCGCGGCAGCGGGGGACACCATGTGGCTGCTCGGCGGCGAGGATCCGACGGTCACCGACGGGGTCCTGACAATCTCGGTCCGCTGAGTGTTTCTTGGAACGATCCAAGACCCGGTAGGTTGAACGTCGTGCGTAGAGCCAAGATCGTGTGCACCCTCGGCCCGGCCGTCGACACGCCGGAGATGATCCGCAAGCTCGTGGACGCCGGCATGGACGTCGCCCGGCTGAACATGAGCCACGGCAACCACGACGACCACCGCCGGCGCTACGACATGGTCAGGGCGGCGTCCGACGCCACCGGCCACGGGGTGGGGATCGTGGCCGACCTCCAGGGCCCGAAGATCCGGCTGGAGACCTTCAAGGAGGGCAAGGTCAAGCTCACCCGTGGTGCGGAGTTCGTGATCACGACGCGCGACGTCGAGGGCGACGCCACCATCTGCGGCACGACGTACAAGGGCCTGCCCGGCGACGTCTCCGAGGGTGACCCGATCCTGGTCGACGACTGCAAGCTGCGACTCGTGGTCGTGAAGGTCGACGACACCGACGTGACGACCCGGGTCGAGGTCGCGGGCAAGGTGAGCGACCACAAGGGGCTCAACCTGCCGGGCGTGGCGGTGAGCGTGCCCGCGCTGTCGGAGAAGGACAAGGACGACCTGCGCTGGGCTCTGCGGACCTCGGTCGACTTCATCGCGCTCTCGTTCGTGCGCTCGGCGGCCGACGTCGACGACGTCCGCGCCATCATGCGTGAAGAAGGCGTGAGCCTTCCGATCATCGCCAAGATCGAGAAGCCGCAGGCCATCGACAACCTCGACGACATCGTCAAGGCCTTCGACGCCTTCATGGTGGCGCGCGGCGACCTCGGCGTGGAGTGCCCGCTCGAGGACGTGCCGTTCCTGCAGAAGCGGGTCATCGACAAGGCTCGGCGCAACGCCAAGCCGGTGATCGTGGCCACCCAGATGCTGGAGTCGATGATCGCCAACCCGCGGCCCACCCGCGCCGAGGCCTCCGACGTCGCCAACGCCGTGCTCGACGGCGCGGACGCGGTGATGCTCTCGGGCGAGACCAGCGTGGGGGAGTACCCCGTCGAGACCGTCGAGACGATGGCCCGGATCATCGCCTCCACCGAGGACCACGAGCTGACCGCGATGGCTGCCATCGACTGGCAGCCCAAGACCCGTGGCGGCGTCATCGCCAAGGCCGCCGCCGAGGTCGCCGACCGGGTCGGCGCGTCGTACGTCGTGGCGTTCACGCAGTCGGGTGACTCCGCGAAGCGCTTGGCGCGCTACCGCGGACGCATCCCCGTGCTCGCGTTCACCCCGGTCGCCAAGGTGCGCTCCCAGCTCTCGCTGACGTGGGGCATCGAGACCTTCCTGGCCGGCGACGTCGAGCACACCGACGAGATGGTCCGCCAGGTCGACGAGGCGCTGCTCCGGATCGGCCGGGTGACCGAGGGCGACCAGGTCGTGATCATCGCCGGCTCGCCCCCGGGCATCCCGGGCTCCACCAACGCGCTGCGCATCCACCGGATGGGCGACGCGATCAACGAGGTCACCCCGGCCTACCGCCGCCGCACCTAGGCCTTCAGCCCGATCGACGGGTCGCGGATGACCCCAAGGCGGTGCCCCGGGTGGTGCCCCGGGTGGGATTCGAACCCACACTGGACGGTGTTTGAGACCGCTTCCTCTACCGGTTGGGATACCGGGGCGACGGGCGCCAAACCTACCGGATCGGAGGGGCCGGACCGGCCCCGGATAGCCTGATCCGGTGAGCACTCCCGAGCCGCGGCGCGTCGTGATCGCCGAGGACGAGGCGCTGATCCGGATGGACCTCGCCGAGATGCTCGCCGAGGAGGGGTACGACGTCGTGGGGCAGGCCGCGGACGGCGCCCGGGCGATCGAGCTGGCC
>JAHEXO010000281.1 GCA_023252065.1 Nocardioides sp.
GGCCGCACCGGGATCTGGTGGGTCAGCCGCCCGGTCACGGTGTCCAGGACGTAGACGACGGCGTCGTAGCGTCCCGAGAACCACAGCTCGCGCCCGCTGGCGGAGACCCCGCCCATGTCCGGGGAGCCCCCGGGCAGCCGCCACGTGGCGAGGCGTCGCAACGTGGCCGCGTCCAGCACGCTGACACTCCCCTCGTCACGGTTGCTCACGAAGATGCGCCCGGCATCGCGGGCCGGATAGATCCCGTGCGCGCCGCGGCCCGTGGACACGAAACGTCTCACCGTGAAGGTGGAGGCGTCGATGACCCAGAGGCCGTTGCGCAGCATGTCGGCGACGAGGAAGGAACGACCGTCCGGGGCGAGCCGAACGTCCTGCGGCATCGAGCTCGCACCGGACGCGAGCATGCCGGCGGGCCCTCCCATGGACCGTGCCATCGACGGGTCGGTCGCACCGGGGGTCCTGATCCGGTTGAGGTCGATGATGCGGATGACCCGGGTGGCGGAGGCGTAGAGCAGGGCCAGCTGTCCGCTGAACTCGCAGCTCACGAGGAGCCGCGTGAGGTCCGCCGTGAAGTCGGCGTGGTTGACCCCCTTGCACGGCACCGGCAACGACCGCTTGAGCGCCATCGTCCGGGCGTCCCGGACGTCGACCCGGCGCAGCCTCTCTGCCATGACCAGCGCGTACTTCCCGTCGGGGGTGAAGTAGAGGTTGTACGGGTCGCGCACCGGGACGGGCCTGCCGAGGACCCCGGTCCGGGGGTCGATGGGGGTCAGGGCGTTGCCGGCGTCACTGTTGACCCAGAGCCGCCGCAGGTCGTGCGACGGGACCACGTGCTCCGGTGAGCGCGGAACGGCCTTCGTGGCAATGACGGCATACGTCCTCGGGTCGATGATCTGGACGGTGCCGGCCTGCTGGTTGGGCACGTAGACCAGCGGACGCGCCCGGCGCGCCTCGGCCGAGAGGTCCGTCGCGCCGGTCAGGGCGTAGGGCTTCGTCGGCGCGGGCGCCGCGGGGACAGCTGTGCGAGACGGCGACGGGGACGGGGACGCAGAAGGCGACGGCGACTGCGACCCGGTGACGACGCCGCTGGGCGTGACGGCGGACGTCGCCCCAGGCGCATCGGTGGCGGCGGTCTGCGCCACCGAACAGCCGGACAGCACGATGGTGATGCCCAGGACGAGAACGGCCATACCGGTGAGCGCCCGGTCTCGCTGGCGTGCCCCTGTCGCAGGTGCCGCTGTCACGCGAGCAGCTCGGTGATCGTGACCGCGTGGAGCCCGCGCGCCCGCAGCCCGGCGAGTATGCCGGGTAGCGCGGCCACGGTGCCGAGGTGACCCAGGTGGAGGCTGACGATGCTGCCGGCACGGACCGCAGCGAGGGTGCGGGCCTGCACTGCACCGGCACCGGGGTCGAGGTAGTCCTGCGGGTCGACGTCGTAGGAGATGCACCGCGCGTATCCCGAGGCGCGGGCGGCCGACCGGATGGTGGCCGTGCTCGCCGGGGTGCCCGACGGGCGGAAGAGCAGACCGGCGGATCCCCGCACCGCCGCGACCTGGGCCGCTCCTCGGCTCACCTCGGCCCCTGCTTCGGCGGCGCTCAGTCGACGCATGGGCTGGTGGCTCCAGGTGTGGTTGCCCAGGTCGTGGCCCGCGGCGAGGATCGCCTTCCCCAGGGCCGGGTTCGCCTGCAGCCACTGGCCGACGGCGAAGACGGTCAGGTGCGCACCGTGGGCTCGCGCGATGTCGAGCACGTCGCTCGTGCGCGCGGCTGCCCCGGCGCCGTGGAAGGTCAGGGCGACAGCCGGTGCGTCCCGGGGCCCGAACCGGATGTCCGGCCCCGCCGCGGCGAGGACGGTCCCCCGCCCCGCGGCAGACGTGCCACTGGTGCCGGCCGACGTGGCGGCGGTCGAAGAGGTGCCCGGAGCGGCTGGGGGCCTAGAGGTGGCACTCGTCCTGCCGGGGCCGCCCTCGACCGGCGCGTGGCCAGCTTCCCTGTCGCCGGCCGTCGAGCACGCCGCAAGCCCCATGGAACCGATGGCGCCCGCAGCAGCACCGAGCACGGTGCGCCTGGACGCCTGCGGCGAGTGGGCCGCGTGCTCGGCCGCGGTCGCAGACGCCGGTGGGTCCGCCACGTCCTCGTCGTCGACAGCCCTCCTCTCCGGTCTCGGAGCGGTCATGCCGAGCCCCTCGTCGCGTGTCCCACGCGAGCCCGACGGGTCGGCGGCGGCGTGACCGGCGCCGGCAGCCCGTCCCGACGCAGGTCGCCGGCGCGTCGGCCGCTGGCGGACCGGAGGTCGTCGAGCACCAGGGCAAGAGGTGTCTGCTGGGCGCCCTGGCCCAGCGGGTTGTCGGCGAACATGCGCTCGAGGCGCCCGACCGAGGTCCGGGCGTCGGTGCCCAGGACATTGCACCCCAGGTCGTTCGCATCGACCACGACGGTGCCGCCGAACGTCGCGGCGAGGGTCTCGGGCAAGACCTGTCGGATCGCCGCAGAGAGCGTCGCTGCCACTGCGGCCGGGTCCTTGGGACCGAGCTTGGCCGACATGTTCGCCGGCGCCACGGAGTACTCGGTGGGTCCGTCGATGGCCCGGACATCGCCACCGACCATGGTGTAGAAGAGGCCACGTCGTCCCAGGAGACGACCGACGGCGCCCGCTGCCGAGGCGACGAGCACGCGGGGCAGCCCCACCTCGTCGATCGCGAGCTGCATCGTGAAGGGTGACCCCAGTCCGATCCCGGCCGGCGTGCGCGTCACGTGTCGGCTCAGCAACCGGGCGGCGCGGGTCACCGGGATGTCCCAGACGTAGAACGAGCGGCCCTGGGTGGTCGCCACCACCTTCTCGGACACGAACACGTACCACCGTTTGAACCCGGACCGGGATCCGGAGTCGACCGACCCCTTCCCGAGCACCCCGAGGTGCGCACGGACGTGCTCCACGACGAGACCCGTCAGGTCGTCGGACTCGGTGACGAGCGGCGTGCGGACGGGGTGGCGGCGGACCACGGAACCGTCCGGCAGCACGAGGTCGAGCGCCTTGCCCCGGTTGGTCGCACCGGCCGGGAGGGACACGGCCGGCTCCCGCGATTCCGCCGGATCCGCCGAGTCCGGCGACTTGACGGAGTCAGCGGGCTCCGCCGTCTCGGACGCAGGTCTGGGGTCGATGAACTCGCGGAGCCAGAGCTCGACGTTGAGGATGCGCCAGAAGGCCATCGAGTCCAGCGATCCCGCGCCGCTCAGCCACAGCTCGAACGCGTTGAGCACCTCGGACCGGTTGAAGTACGGGCGACTCGCGAACGACTCGGACAGGAGCACCTGGTAGATGAACTCGCGTTGCTCGCGGAACCACTCGTTCTGAGGTGTCGTGAAGCCGATCTTGTTGCGGCGGCGGGTGATCGAGGCAGGGAGGACGTCCTGTTCCGCATCGCGCAGCACGGCCTTGTTCCAGCCGTCCCTGATGATCGCGTCGTCCGGCATCGCGAAGACGGCGCGCACCAGCTGCGGGTCGAGGAACGGCACGCGCCCCTCGACGGAGAAACGCATCGAGTTGCGGTCCTCGTAGCGCAGCAGCGCCGGCAGCGACGCGACGAAGAGGTCGTGCACCAGCCGCTGGCGCAGGGTGGCGCCGCCCACGGCATACCTGTCGTCGACATGGGCCGCCTTGAAGTCGGGGCTGAGGAGCTCACCGAATGAGCTCCCGCCACGCAGGCGCGTCCGCAGTCGCGCCCGCACCACCGTGCCGAGCACGTCGCGTGAGGCCACGACCTCCCTGATACCGGCACGCCGGTCGCGGGCCATGAGGTTGCGCAGGTGCGAGACGGTCTGGGGCACGTAGCCGGCGAGCATCTCGTCGGCGCCCTGGCCGTCGAGCATGACGGTGACGTGCCGGCTCGCCTCCTGCATGGTGCGGTACTGGGCGTAGGGTCCGGTCGAGACGACCGGCTCCTCCTGCGTCCGCACGAAGTCGGTGAGGTCGGCGAGCATCTCGGCAGAGGTCGGCCGGATCCGGTGCGACTCGACCGGTCCCGAGCAGGCCGCGACCGCGTCGTCGACCCAGCGCTCCTCGTCGTTGCGATAGCCGGTGAAGACCGCCGAGAAGGTCTGCTGGCGGTGGCCGACGGCCTCCGCCGACGCGTCGTCCTCGGTGAGCAGCCGGTCGATGCCGACCGCGATGGCCGAGCTGTCGAGCCCGCCGGAGAGGGACGTTCCCACGGGCACGTCCGAGCGCAGTCGCAGCGCGATGGACTCGGCGAGGCCGTCGCGGAAGGCGGCGACGGTCTCCGGCCCTGCGCCGGTCGCCTGCGGCCGAGCACTCGCCAGGTCCTGCTGCAGCGTGCTGTAGGGGCGCCGCTCGAGCCCACGCGAGCTGATGGTGGCCATCTCTCC
>JAHEXO010000282.1 GCA_023252065.1 Nocardioides sp.
CCTGCGCGAGGCGCCGATGGCGGGCGGCTTGCTGTTCGAGGCCCGAGCCGTGCTCGACGTCCCGCCGGCCACGAGCAGCGACGACCTGCGGTCGATGCTCGAGGGTCTGGCCGACGAGCTGATGGTCGACATCTCCCTGTCCGAGGGCTGAGCGGGCGCTGAGCTGGCGGACCCCCCTCAGATCGGCGGGTGCGGGTCGTACTGGATGTAGCGCCGGGTCTCGCGTGCGCGCTCGGTGCCGGCCAGGCGGGCGACCAGGTGGAGGGCCATGTCGATCCCGGCACTGACCCCGGCGCTGGTGACCATGTCGCCGTCGTCGACGAACCTGGCCTCCACGTCGGTGAGCACCGTGGGGTCGATCTCGGAGAGCAGGTTCAGCGACGCCCAGTGCGTGGTGGCAGGTCTGCCCGCGAGCAGGCCGGCGGCGGCGTAGACGAGGCTGCCGGTGCAGACGCTGGTCAGGAGGGGAGCAGCCGCACGCTGCTCCCGCACCCAGGCGAGATGCTCCTGATCGGCGAGCAGCCGCCTGGTGCCGATCCCGCCAGGGTGGAGGAGGACCTCGAGCGGCGGGGTGTCGGCGAAGGAGTGGTGTGCGCCGAGGACGAGGTCCTTGGCGCCCATGACGTCGGCGCCGTCCGCGGACAGGCACGAGACCGTCCATCCGTCCTCGGGGTGCTGCTGGGTCCAGGAGGCGAGCACCTCCCAAGGTCCGACGGCGTCCAGCTCCTCGACCCCGTCGAAGAGCAGGATCCCGATGTGGTGGTTGCGGTTCATGGGTCCAGCATGACCGCCCCGCCGACCGAGTGGCGCCTCAGGTGAGGAACTGGTCGAGCAGCCCCGGGGTCGCGGTGGTGGCCAGGTCGACGGCGGCACGGTCGTCCAGGTCGAGCACGCGCACGCGCTGACGACCGCCGGCCGTGGTCGCGACCAGGTCGGTGAGGCCGGCCCGGCGCTGGAAGAAGGTCGCGCGCAGGTTCCACCCGATCACCGAGGGCGTGTGCAGCGCCTCGCGCCGGCGGTCGATGCTGCCCGAACGGGCCACCAGGTGGCCGTCGACCAGGGCGTGTCCGAGGGCACGCCACCGGTCGTGGGCGAGCCCCGCGCCGACCGCGAGGGCGAGGAGTGCGACGATGACCCACCACCCGCTGACGGCGTACGACGCGACGAGGGCGAGCAGCGCGACCACCCCGGCCGGCAGCATGGCCCGGGTCCAGCGGCGGCGCCGGGCCCGTACGTCGTGCGGCACCAGGTCGCCGTACACCGGGGCGCGCAGGCCGAGCACCTCGGCGGCGACCCGGTCGACCTCGGTCCTCGGTGCCGGTGGCACCAGCACCGAGCTGCCCTGCTGCTTCTTGTCGAGGCCGGTGACGATCGCGGACAGCCGGGCGCCGTGGGCCAGGCGCAGGCTGAGGGGCTCGCCGATGCTGACTCCCGAGACCCGGGCGTCGTCGAGACTCGTCTCGCGGGTGGTGAACAAGCCGCGTCGCAGGTGCCAGGACCCGTCGCGGCCGGTGTGGACGAGCTGGAAGCCGAAGTTGGTGACCAGGTAGCCCGCCACCGCGAGCAGACAGACCACGACCACGACGGTGAGGGCGCCGAGCGTCACCAGCAGCGTGGCGCCGAGCCGCTCGAGGCGTTGGACGTCGACGGTCGGGTTGATCGCGAAGGTGCGCCAGCTCTGGGCCACCAGGCCGAGCGCAGCTCCGGCGATGACGAGACCGGAGGAGGTCAGCGGCGCGAACCGCACCCACCTGAGGTCGAGGTCCAGGACGACCCGCCCACTCGCCTCGGGCACCGCCGGGTCGACACCCCCTGCGGCCACTGTCGGCGCGACCGCCCGGGAGGCACGCAGCAGGGTCTGCCGGAGCGCGGCGGCATCGGGGGCGGACAGGCCGTCCAGCGAGAGGCGCTCCTCGCCCTTGCCGGTGGTCTGTCCGGTGCCGATCCGGAGCGTGACCAGCCCCAGCGCGCGATGGATCGGAGAGGCGGCCAGGTCGACGGTGCGGACCCGGTCCAGTGGCGCCGAGAGCACCCGCTTGTTGAGCAGCCCGTGCCGCACCTCGATCCGGGACGGGGTGAGCCGGTAGCTGGTGGTGAGGTAGCGCAGTACGCCGAGCGCGACCGGTGTCGCCACGACCAGCAGTCCCCACCAGCCGCCGGAGTCGGAGGCACGGCCGAGGACCAGCAGCCCGATCACGGCCACGAGGTAGCGCTGCACCTCGCGCACCGGGTGCACCAACAGCATCCGGCGGTGCAGCCGGTGCCAGCCCAGGACCTGGTCGACGGGATCCATCAACCCGCCGTCACGTCGCGTCGCCGGGCACGGAGTCGGCCATCCGGGTGAGGTTCTCGACGATCTCGATCGCACGGTGCTGCTCGAGGCCCTCGATGGTGAGGGCGCCGGCCGACGACGCGGTCGTGATCCGCACCGTCGCCAGCCCGAACAGCCGGGCGATCGCGCCCTCACGGTGGTCGACGGTCTGCACCCGCGACATCGGCGCGATGCGTCGCTCGCGCGCCCACCAGCCGGTCTGGGTGTAGACGGCGGTGTCGGTCACCTCCCAGCGGTGGACGGCGTAGCGCCACAGGGGTACGGCGATCGCGAAGGCGAGCAGCACCAGCCCGACTGCGGCGACGACCCACACCGGCAGGTCGAACCAGCCCCACGGCCCGTTGCCGAGCACCAGCACGACCATGATCGGCACCGCCCGCAGCAGGTCGGTGCACATCCACATCAGCCGGGCCTTCGGGCTGACCCGCTCCCGAGGAGCGCGCAGCTCCATGAGGGTTTCCCTCAGTCCTTGAGCTCGCAGATCACCGCGCCGTTGGTGACGGTCGCGCCGACCTCTGCCTGGAGTCCGGTCACGGCGCCGGCCTTGTGCGCCTTCAGGGGCTGCTCCATCTTCATCGCCTCGAGGACGACGACGACGTCGCCCTCGGCGACGCTCTGGCCCTCCTCGACCGCGACCTTGACGATGGTGCCCTGCATCGGACTGGTCACCGCGTCGCCCGAGACGGCCGCACCGGACTTCTTGCCCGCCGTGCGCTTGGGCTTCTTCGGGCCGCCACCGCCGCCGGCGACCGCGACGGAGCCGAGCCCGCCGGGCAGGCTCACCTCGAGCCGCCGACCGCCGACCTCGACGACCACGGTCTGACGCTCCTCGGGGTCGTCACCGTCTGCGTGCTGCCCGTCGTAGGGCGTGATCTGGTTGTCGAACTCGGTCTCGATCCACGACGTGAAGATGCTGAAGTGGCCGTCGGTGTCCGAGCCCTCGCCGATGTACGCCGGGTCGTCGACGACCGCGCGGTGGAACGGGATGACGGTCGGCATCCCGTCGACCACGAACTCCGACAGCGCACGGCGTGAGCGCTCCAGCGCCTGGGTGCGGTCGCGCCCGGAGACGATGAGCTTGGCGATCAGCGAGTCGAACGCGCCGGGGATGGTCTCGCCGGCGACGTAGCCGCCGTCGACGCGGACACCAGGACCGCTCGGCGGCTCCCAGCGCGACAGGGTGCCGGGTGCCGGCATGAAGTTGTTGCCGCCGTCCTCGGCGTTGATGCGGTACTCGATCGAGTGGCCCTCGACGGTGGGGTCGTCGTAGCCCAGCTCCTCGCCGGCTGCGATCCGGAACATCTCGCGCACCAGGTCGAGTCCGGTCACCTCCTCCGAGACCGGGTGCTCCACCTGGAGCCGGGTGTTGACCTCGAGGAAGCTGATCGTGCCGTCCTGGCCGACCAGGAACTCGCAGGTGCCCGCGCCGACGTAGCCCGCCTCGCGCAGGATCGCCTTGGACGCCGTGTAGAGCCGGGAGACCTGGTCGGTGGAGAGGAACGGCGCGGGCGCCTCCTCGACGAGCTTCTGGTGGCGTCGCTGCAGCGAGCAGTCGCGGGTGGAGACCACCACGACGTTGCCGTAGCGGTCAGCGAGGCACTGGGTCTCGACGTGGCGCGGCTTGTCGAGGTACTTCTCCACGAAGCACTCGCCGCGCCCGAACGCGCTGACCGCCTCGCGCACGGCGGACTCGTAGAGGTCGGCGACCTCCTCCATCTGCCGGGCGACCTTGAGCCCGCGGCCGCCGCCGCCGAAGGCGGCCTTGATCGCGATCGGGAGGCCGTGCTCCTGGGCGAAGGCGACCACCTCGTCGGCGCTCTCGACGGGGTCCTTGGTGCCGGCCACCAGGGGGGCGCCGACCTTCTCGGCGATGTGGCGCGCCCTCACCTTGTCGCCGAGGTTCTCGATCGCGTCCGGGGGAGGGCCGATCCAGACCAGGCCGGCGTCGAGGACGGCCTGGGCGAAGGCGCGGTTCTCCGCGAGGAAGCCGTAGCCAGGGTGGACCGAGTCGGCTCCGGACTTCACGGCGACGGCGATGATCTTGTC
>JAHEXO010000283.1 GCA_023252065.1 Nocardioides sp.
CCCATCCCGATGCCGACCGAGGCGCCGTCGTGGGCGAGCAGGATCGCGTTGGACTTCACCGCTCGGCAGGCCCGCCACGCGAACGCCAGGTCGGCCAGCACGTCGTCGGGTGCGGCCTCGCCGGTCGTCAGGGTCCAGGTAGCCTGGTCGTCGCCCGGTGCGTCGACGTGGTCGACCCGCTGCATGAGCACCCCGCCCGAGATGCCCCGGAACTCCACCGCGTCGGGGTGGGCGTCGGGCGGGCAGCGCAGGATCCGGATGTTCTTCTTGGCCTGCAGCACCTCGAGCGCGCCCTCCTCGTAGGAGGGGGCCACGATCACCTCGGTGAAGATCTCGGAGACCTGCTCGGCGAGCTCCTCGGTCACCTCGCGGTTGACCGCGATCACGCCGCCGAACGCGGACACCGGGTCGCAGGCATGGGCCTTGCGGTGGGCCTCGGCGACGTCGGCGCCGGTCGCAATGCCGCAGGGGTTGGCGTGCTTGATGATCGCCACGGCCGGTGCCGCGAAGTCGTTCGCCGCCCGCCGCGCAGCGTCGGTGTCGACGTAGTTGTTGTAGGACATCTCCTTGCCGTGCAGCTGCTGGGCCGCGGCCAGGCCGCCACGCCAGTGGCCGTAGAGAGCGGCCGGCTGGTGGGGGTTCTCGCCGTAGCGGAGCACCGCCGACCGGGTCCCGGTGGCGCCGGTCCAGGCCGGGAAGCCGGTGCCGTCGCTGGTGTCGGTCAGGCCGCCGTGCTCCGGCCCGGAGGCCATCCACGACGCCACCGCCACGTCGTACGACGCGGTGTGGGCGAACGCCTCGGCGGCCAGGCGCTTGCGCTGCTCGAGGGTGAAGCCGCCGGCGGCCAGCGCGGCCAGCACGTCGGCGTAGCGGCCGGGCGAGGTGACGATGGCGACCGACGGGTGGTTCTTGGCCGCGGCCCGCACCATCGACGGCCCGCCTATGTCGATCTGCTCCACGCACTGGTCGGGCGTGGCACCGGAGGTGACCGTCTGCACGAACGGGTAGAGGTTGGACACCACGAGGTCGAACGGCACGATGCCGAGGTGCTCGAGCTGCTGCACGTGGGAGTCGAGGCGCCGGTCGGCGAGGATGCCGGCGTGCACCTTCGGGTGCAGCGTCTTGACCCGGCCGTCGAGGCACTCGGGGAACCCGGTGAGGTCCTCGACGCGGGTCACCGGCAGGCCGAGCGAGTCGATGCGGGTCGCCGAGCCTCCCGTCGAGACCAGCTCGACCCCGGCGGCCGCGAGGCCGCGGACGAGGTCGTCGAGACCGGTCTTGTCGTAGACGGAGACCAGGGCTCGCCTGATCGGGATGCGGTCGATCATGAGGTCACTCCTGCGCTCGCGTCGTGGCTCGACGTCATCTTCCGGTCCGGGCACCCAGGCGGTCGATGCTCGGTGACGGTCACTCCCTGGTGGTTGCCCACCCGCGCCAGTCGTGTGCCCACACCCTAGCCGAACCGGACGACGCGGCCGTCGACGGTGAAGCCGTGCTGCGCGATCCGGCCGACGGCGGCCACGAGCATCGCGCGTTCCTCGGTCTTGATCCTCTCGTGCAGCGTCTCGACGGTGTCGTCGTCGAGCACCGGGACGGTGGCCTGAGCGACGATCGGGCCGCTGTCGACGCCGGCGTCGACGACGAAGAGCGTGCAGCCGGTGACCTTCACGCCGTAGGCCAGGGCGTCGGCCGGTCCGTGCATGCCGGGGAACGACGGCGACAGCGCGGGATGGGTGTTGAGGAACCGTCCGCCGTGGGCCGCCAGGAACGTCGGGCCCACCAGCTTCATGAAGCCGGCTGAGACCACCAGGTCGGGGGCGTACGACGCGACCGACGCGGTCAGCGCGGCGTCCCAGTCGTCCCGCGTGGCGAAGTCCTTGACCCGGTGGACGCACGTCGGCACCCCGGCCCGCTCGGCCCGGGCCAGCCCCTCGATCCCGCCCCGGTCGGCCCCGACGGCGACGACCTCCGCGCCGTACGACGGCTCGGCGCAGGCGTCGAGCAGGGCCTGGAGGTTGGTGCCCGTCCCGGAGACCAGGACCACGAGTCGGAGAGGGCTGGGCACGCCCGGGAGTCTAGGGCTAGTCCGCGCGGACCAGGCTCACGCCACCACTGTGACCAGGCCCGTGGGACCGACGACCCCGGGTGGCCGGGCCGGACGCGGAATGCTTGAGGGGCGTCGTCCCCCTTGCCGTCAGGGGGCGGCCGGGATGAGACTGGAGGTGCGTCATCGGGGAGATGCGCACACGGGGAAGCACAACAGGAGGGGAGAGAGCCATGTACGCGCCATGCGAAACTCTCTCGACCACCGGTCGACACCCAGCTCTGGAGCCCGCCGGCTCGTCACACTCCTGCTGAGCGGTCTGCTCACGGTCGGGGTGCTGGCCGGGCCCGCCCACAGCGCCGCCCCCAGCTCCGGCCCCAGCTCCGGCAACAAGGCGCCCCATACCCCGCACGGCCTCCGCGTGCCGGCCGACTTCTTCGGGCTGCACGACGGCTCGACGAGGTCCTATGACCACCTCACCTTCGGCTCCGTCCGCTTCTGGGACGCCGGCGTCACCTGGAAGGACGTCGAGACCGCCCCCGGCGTCTACAGCTGGGCCCGCCTCGACTCCCTGGTCTCCGCGGCCCAGCGCCACGGCGTGGAGGCCACGATGGTGCTCGCGATGACGCCGTCGTTCTACGCCTCGTCCGCCACGCTGCCGCCCACCCACCTCTCCCACTACACCGACTTCGTCCGCGCCGTGATGACCCGCTACCGCCACTTCAACGGCTCCCGCGGCATCGACGCCTTCCAGGTGTGGAACGAGGGCAACGTGCCGTGCTTCTGGACCGGCACGCCCCACCGGCTCGCGCAGCTGACCCGGATCGTCGACCGGGTGCGCGACCAGGTCGACCCGGGCGCGCAGGTGGTCGCGCCCTCCTTCGCCGTCCGGCTCCCCTACCAGCAGCGGTGGCTGGCCGACTACGAGTCGCAGCGGGTCGGCGGCTCCCCCGTGTGGAGGTACGTCGACGCCAACGCGCTGAGCCTCTACCCCCAGGCGACCTACCACGGCCGCATCGGCGGCCCCGAGGACGCGATGCGGCTGCTCAGCCAGGTACGACGACGGCTGGCCCACGTGGGCGTGCCGGCAGGTCTCCCGATCCAGGCCACCGAGGTCAACTACGGGCTGGCCAGCGGCGGGCCCGTCGGCGCCGCGGCCGCGACCCCGATCAGCGAGAAGCGCCAGGTCGCCAACGTGCTGCGCACCTTCCTGCTCGGTGCCGCTCGCCGGCTGACCAAGGTCTTCTGGTACCGCTACGACTGGAGCTACGTCCCGTCGAGCGGCGGCACCCTCGGGAACACCCTGCTCACGACGCCCGGCCAGTGGGACCAGGTGACTCCGGCAGGGCAGGCCGTCGACACCGCGAGGCGGTGGCCGCACGGGCGCCTGGTCGGTGTCGGCGGCCACCGGCCGTGCGCCGCCAATTCCGTGGGCACCTACACCTGCGTCGTGAGCTGGTCCGGCGGCCGCCGCACGATCATGTGGAACCCCACGCATCGGGTCGACGTCGACGTCCGCGGCGCGTCCTACGTGAAGCGCCCCGGCCACCCCCGCACGGCGGTCGACGGCAGGGCCGCGTCGATCCCGGTGGGCTACCTCCCGGTGGTGGTGGTCCGGGCCCGCTGACCTCAGGCCGGCACGAGCGAGGTGAAGAGGTCGTGCGCGCCGTCGGCGCGGGCAGCCTCGAAGAAGAAGCGCGTCGAGCCGTCGGGCAGCGCCACCGCGGTGGTGTAGCGGAAGGCGCCGTCGGAGTGCGGTGAGACCGCGACCGGGTTGTCCGGGTCGGGCAGCAGGCGCCCGTCGCGCTCGACCGCGAGCCCGGTCACCTCGTGCCAGTTCTGCTCCGCGGTCGCCCGCCCGTCGTAGAGGACGGTGAGGGGATCGGTGTCGAGCACGGCCGCGACCCGCGTGCCGCGCGCGTCCCACGAGCCGGGGGTCGGTGCCAGGACGACGCCCTGCCACTGCCAGTCGAGACCGTCGTCGCTCGTGGCCAACCGCGTCGTCATCCGGTCCTCGTGGCCGGGCTCGGTGAGCGGGTGGCAGCACACCCACATCCGCCACCCGGACCCGTCGACCAGCACGACCGGGTCCTTGACCGCCTCGTCGGCAGTGCCAGGCAGGGTCCGGGTACGCCGGCCCTCGGGCAGCGCCTCGGGGGTGTCGGCGTCGACGGCCTCGATCCACCAGTGCTTGGAACCGGGCGTGGCGCAGGACAGGTAGAGCCGCCAGCCGCCGTCGGGACGGCGGAGCACGACGGGTCGCTCGAACGACTCGGCGCCGAAGTCGTCGCGCAGCACGTCGCAGACCGGCCCGAACCGGACGCC
>JAHEXO010000284.1 GCA_023252065.1 Nocardioides sp.
GCCGTCGAGTGCTTCGTCGTACGGCGAGATGTCGGCGCCGGCACAGAAGCCCCGGCCGGCGCCTCGGAGGACGACGACCCGTACGTCGGCCTCGGACGTCGCGCCTTCCAGCCGCTCGTCGAGCGCGTCGGCCAGCTCGGCGGACAGGGCGTTGAGACGGTCGGGCCGGTTCAGGGTCAGCGTGAGCACGGGGCCTTTCCGGGCCGTGCGCAGAACGTCCATCTCACGCGCCCCACTTCTCGGCGAGGGTCCGGATCACGTTGAGGTTGCGGTTGGTGGCGACGCCCAGATGCTTCTCCACGACCGCGTTGTCGAGCTTCGCTGTGTGGTAGTTCTCCCCGAGCAGCAGGTGCACGCCGCGACCGTCGACCACGACGCGCTCCCCGTCCCGGGCAGCCGCGTCGAGCTTCTGCACGGCGGTCTCCGACGGGGCGTCCTTGAGCAGCGAGACGTAGTGCCGTCCGTCGTGGGACTTCGCGACCTTCTCGGCCTGGGCGGCGATCGCGCTCAGCTCCTGGGGCGTCATCACGATCGTCGGCACCTCGAAGCCCGCCTCGGCCGCGAACGCCTTCTCCAGCGCCGCCTCCACCTTCGCCCGGCTGCGCAGCGTCGTCGTGACCCGCACGTTGCCGGTGTTGATGTAGGTCTCGACGTCGCGACAGCCCGCCGCCTCGCAGGCCTTCACGATCGCCGCCTTGGCGAACTGGCGCTTCCCGATGTTGATCGCCCGGAGGAACCCGATGTACGTCGGCATGACGTCATCCTCCCGCACGACCCGCGCACGGCGGCCACCTCGGTATCCTGCCCGGATGCCCACCGACCTCGAGGAGCAGTGCTCCGAGCTCGTGCTCTACGCCGCCCGCCTGGTGCGCGCGGTCCGGCGGCGGCTCGGGCACCCCGCGGGCATCCGCATCCTGTCGCTCCTCGAGGAGCTCGGGCCCACGGGCGTCACCCAGCTCGCCGAGGCAGACCGCTCGTCCCAGCCGACGGTCTCGGGCGCGGTGAGCCAGCTCGCCGAACAGGGGCTGGTCTCCCGCAACGCCGACCCCCTCGACGCGCGCCGCAGCATGGTGGCGCTGACCCCGGCCGGCACCCGCAAGCTCCACGATGCGCGACGCGACAACGGCGTCGCCGTGGCCGAGCGGCTGGCGCGCACCGGGCACACCGCCGACGACGTCGCCGCCGCGGTGGCGATGCTGCGTGACGTGATGGACGAGAAGCTGTGAGCCTCGGGTTCAGGTGATCGTGACCGGCTGGTCGTCGGCGACCAGCTTCCAGTCCACGGTGGCGAACTGGGTCGGGTCGATCGTGTGGTGCGCGGAGACCCAGTCGATGAGCAGTTGCCGGATGTCGGTGGAGTTGCTGTAGACCACCGGCGCCGTGTTCACCGCAGGGAAGCCGCCGCCGCCGCTCTGGCGGTAGTTGTTGACGGCGAGCACGAACTGGTCGTCGGGGAGCACGGGGTTGCCGCCGTAGGCCAGGTGCAGGATCCGCGAGCCGGGGGCCTGAGCGATGTCGACGTCGTAGGTCAGCCGCTCGTCGAGGCCGGCGATCGAGTCGAAGTTGTAGTCAGGCGTGCCGTTGGGGGCGGACGCGGTGACAGCATTCGTCACGTCGGCCATCGCGTAGGTGCCGGGGCCGGGGACCTGCTTGAAGTAGCGCATGGAGTACTCCAGGTAGTCCAGCACGTCCTGGCCGCTGACCCTCACCCCGAACAGGAAGTTGTCGTAGATGTAGAGCCCGGCGACGTCGCGCCGACTCACGGCACCCGCCGGGAACGATGCGCTGCGGTTGAACGGCGCGGCGATCGACAGCACCGGCAGCGCGGCGTCGGCACCGGTGAGCCCCTGCTTCACGGCGTCCGCCTGGACGTAGTTGACGAAGTCGATGATCGGGACGTCCTCGACCGGCGCCCGGGCGGCCGACATCGCCGCGGTGGAGGTGCCGATGACGGTGTTGACGTAGGCGACGACCTTGTCGTGCTGCGCACGGACTGCGGCGGCGACCTCGGGGTCCTCGGCGGCGACGTTGGAGTTGAGGGTCTGCGACGAGGCCGAGGCGACCGACCAACGATGTCCGTGGCGGACCAGGTCGAGCTCGATCACGGCGAGCCGCATGCCCCAGTAGTCGGGCTCGCAGAGGAGGACGTCGCGACCTGTCGCGGTGTTGGTCACGAGCTTCTGGGGGATGTCGACGTGGGCGTGACCGACCAGGATCGCGTCGATGCCGGGCACCTGCTCGGCCACCAGCGACGAGGCGTTCTCCGGGTAGGGCAGCGCATCGCCGTACGACGAGCTGGTCGAGGCCCCGGAGTGGGCTGCGACGACCACGATGTCGCAGCCGAGCTTCTTCAGCTTCGGCACGTAGATCGCGGCCTGCTCGACCAGCCCCGGGAAGGCGATCCGTCCGGAGACGTTGTCGCGGTCCCAGATCGCGATGCCGGGGTTGGTGAGCCCGAGGATGCCGACCTTGAGGTCGGGGCCCTCGGGCATCCGGATGGTCTTGAGGACGTACGGCGGGAAGACCGGCAGGCCACTGGCCGGGTCGACGGCGTTGGCGCCGAGCAGGGGGAAGTTCAGCTGCTTCTCGTAGGCGCGCAGCAGGGGGATGCCGTAGTTGAACTCGTGGTTGCCCAGGGCGGCGGCGTCGTAGCCGATCAGGTTCATCCCCGCGGCCATCGGGTGGGTGCCGCCGGACGTGATCGGCTCGACCTTGGCGTAGTAGTAGGCCAGCGGGGTGCCCTGGATCGTGTCGCCGGCGTCGAGCATCAGCAGGGGCTGGCCGGCGAGCCGGGCCCGCTGGGCCTTGATCAGGGTCTGCACCTTGGCCAGGCCGATGTCGTTGTGCGCACCGTCGTCGTACTCGGCGTTCTTGTAGTAGTCCCAGTTGAAGACGTTGCCGTGCAGGTCGGTGGTGCCCAGGATCGTCAGCCGGGTGCTGTGCCCGCCGTGGGCGGTGGCGGCGGAGGCCGCGGGAGCGACGTAGCCGGCGGCGGCGAGGGCGGCGGCACCGGTGAGGACACCACGGCGCGAGGGGGTGGGAGCAGACATCCGAGAAACCTTCCGAGACGAGGTGGGTCCATTCCTACCCGACCGCTCGTCGGGCCGGTCAAGGGGGTGGGGGAAGGCGTCACCCGGAGTTCATCCGTGCGAGAGGTCACAACGGGAACAAGACCGGATCATCATAGGTTTCCTATGTAGACTCGCGCCCGACCATCTCGGAAGGAACTCTGTGACCACCCAGGCCCCCCACTCCCACGACGCTCCCGTCGCGGAGGCCACGACGGCCTCGAACGGCTCGTTCTTCGCCCAGCCCCGAGCGGTGTGGGCGGTCGCGTTCGCCTGCGTGATCGCCTTCATGGGCATCGGCCTGGTCGACCCGATCCTCAAGTCGATCGCCGTCCAGCTGGACGCGACGCCGAGCCAGGTCTCGCTGATGTTCACCAGCTACATGGCGGTGATGGGGGTGGCGATGCTGGTCACCGGCGTGGTCTCCAGCCGGATCGGACCCAAGCGCACCCTGCTCAGCGGACTGGTGCTGATCATCGTCTTCGCCGCCCTGGCCGGCTCCTCTGACAGCGTCGGCGCCGTCGTCGGGTTCCGGGCCGGCTGGGGCCTGGGCAACGCGCTCTTCGTCGCGACCGCCCTGGCGACCATCGTGATGTCCGCGACGGGCGGGACGGCCCAAGCGATCATCCTGTTCGAGGCCGCCCTGGGCATCGGCATCGCGTCCGGACCTCTGGTCGGCGGTCTGCTCGGTGAGCAGTCGTGGCGCGCGCCGTTCTTCGGGGTCTCGGTGCTGATGACGATCGCGCTGGTCGCGACCGCCTTCTTCCTGCCCGCCACTCCCCCGACCGGGCGTCGTACGTCGCTGGCCGACCCGTTCCGCGCCCTGCGGCACCGCCCCCTGCTCGTGGTGGCGCTGACCGCGGTCTTCTACAACATCGGCTTCTTCACGATCCTCGCCGCCGGTCCGTTCGCCCTGCCGGGCGCCGGGATCATCCAGATCGGGTGGATCTACTTCGGCTGGGGCGTGCTGGTGGCGGTCGTGTCCGTCTTCGTGGCACCGCGCCTGCAGCGGCTGGTCGGGACCGTGCCGGCCGTCCTCGGCACCCTCGTGCTCTTCATGCTCGACCTCGTCGTGATGGCCGTGTACGCCGACCAGCAGGCCGTGGTGGTCGTCGGCATCGTGCTGTCGGGCGCTTTCATCGGCAGCAACAACACCCTGATCACCGAGGCCGTGATGGGGGTGGCGCCGGTCGAGCGTCCGGTGGCCTCCGCGGCGTACTCGTTCGTCCGCTTCTGCGGCGGCGCCATCGGTCCCTACGTCGCGCTCAAGCTGTTCGGCCTGCCGCCCGACGTGCACGTG
>JAHEXO010000008.1 GCA_023252065.1 Nocardioides sp.
CTGACCATGGTGCTCGGTGACACCGCCGCTGGGGTGTGCCTCCTGATCGTGGTCGGCTCCCGGTGCCGGCAGCCCGACGCCGGCACCGGTCGCGCGGGGCGCGTCAATGATCCGGGTGGTCCGTTGTGCCCTCCGATGGTGGGGAGCACACTCACCGTGAGCGGCTCGGGGCGTGAGACCCAGGAGGTCGCCGTGGGGGGTGCGAAGCGGTCCGACGTGCGGGACGACCGCGTCCTCGCCTACACGCGGGGGTTGTCGCTGTTCATCGTGCCGTTCCTGGTGGCCGCGTTCGTGATCCTCTACCTCTTCCCCGAGCACACGCCGCGGCTGTGGGCGTGGACGATCCAGGCCACCATGACCTCGATGGTGCTCGCCTCCGCCTACCTCGGCGGGGCCTACTTCTTCGTGCGCGTGGTCCGCGAGCGGCACTGGCACGAGGTGGCGACCGGATTCCTTGCGGTGACGGCGTTCGCCTCACTGCTGGGGATCGCGACTCTCCTGCACTGGGGCATCTTCGCCCACGACCACGTCTCCTTCTGGCTGTGGGCCGGCCTCTACTTCACCGCACCGTTCCTGGTGATCGGCGCATGGCTCGCCAACCGGAGGTACGGCGCGCCGGTCACCGACGGCGACGTCCTCCTGCGACCGGTCGAGCGGGTCCTGATCACCGCGGTCGGTGTCCTCGCGCTGGCGACCGGCGTCGTGATGTTCCTGGCGCCCGACTCGGTCATCCCGCTCTGGCCGTGGCCCCTGACGCCGCTGAGCTGCCGGGTCGTCGGAGCGACGCTCTGCCTCGGCGGGGCGGGCGCCGGAGTGTGGTTCGACCCGCGGTGGACGTCGGTCCGGCTGATGCTCCAGGTGGAGGTGCTGATGCTGGCGCTGATGCTGGTGGCCGCCGTGCGGGCGCGCGACGAGATCATCGCCTCCCACGCGCTCACCTGGCCGCTGCTGCTCGGGACGCTCGCGGTGCTGGCCGGGTCGGCGTACCTCTGGGCGAGCTACGAAAGGGGTCCTCGCCGGGCGGCCGTCAGACCAGGTCTCTGAGGTCGGGTGGGACGTCGACCGCGTGCTCCTGGAGGAAGCTCAACGGGATGACCTCCAGGGCCCGCTCGTTGGTCGAGGCCAGGAGCACCGGCGCCGCGACGTCGTCGTGGTAGGCCTGCACCCACCGTGCTGCGACCACGCACCACCGGTCGCCGGGGTGCAGGCCCGGGAACCCGAACTCGGGCATCGGCGTCTCGAGGTCGTTGCCCACGGCGCGCTGGTGGAGCAGGAAGTCCTCGGTCATCACCGCGCACACCGCATGGAGCCCGAGGTCCTCCTCGCCGCACGAGCACCGGCCGTCGCGGTAGAAGCCGGTCAGCGGCTCGGAACCGCAGGGTTCGATCGGACCGCCGAGGACGTTTCGCTCGGACCCGGACTGAGACATGGCAGCATCATGCCCGGCGACGCCCTGCACAAACGGGAGGCTCAGCCGCGCTCCCACGGCGCTTCGTCGTCCATCTTCTTGTAGTACTTCGCCAGGTGACTCCTGACCCGGTCGACGTCCTTGGCGGGCAGGTCGACGCCGCCGCGACCGCCGACCATCACGTTGCCCGCGGCCATCACGCCCCTCGGCACGGCCTTCAGTCGGCCGTCGACGACATCGGCCACGAGCAGCTTGTACGCCGTGAAGTTGCCCTTGTTGTCGGCGTCGTACCAGACGTGTGCGTCGCGGTACTTCTCGTTGGGCTCGTCCTCCGCGCCGGCCCAGGCGCGGACCCGCTTCTCCGCAGCGGCTCCGTCCCAGTCCCGGTCACGGTCTGCGAGGGGAAGGTCCTGGAAGGTCGTCACAGCCATGGCGGGTCCGTACCCAGGTGCCCTCGACTCCAAGCGCGCACGCGACGCGTCCGTGACTGACGTGGCACCAATGACCCGGCACAAATGACCCGGCACAAATGACCCGGCTGAGCGATGGTCACCACGTGTGGGAGCGGGCTACGGTCGCGACGGTGTCCGCCGGGCTCGGTGGGCCGCTGCGGAGGAGACCACTCATGCATGCTCGACGTTCTCGTTCGGCCGGGGTCGCCCTCCTCCTGGGCGCCGCGCTGGTCCTCGCCCCGACTCTGCTCGGTGAGGAGGCCGGCGCGGTCGGGACCGTGCAGGTCCAGCTCCCGCAGCCGCTCTGCCACGCGCCGGCGTCCGGCCACCGTGCCTGCGACGCGATCCGCCTGGTCACTCGCCGGGTCACCACCACGCAGGCGCAACAGCTCCGCATGGCCGGGCTGACCCGGTCGGCGGCGCTCGGGTTCGGGCCGGCCGGCGGATACACACCGACCCAGCTCGCCACGGCGTACGGCGTGAACCCCGACGCGGCGACGACCCAGACGGTGGCGATCGTTGACGCTTACAACGACCCGTCGGTCCGGTCGGACCTCAACGCCTTCGACGCGCGCTACGGCCTCCCGGCCGAGACCGGCACCTCGCTGAAGGTGGTCAACCAGAACGGCGACGCCGCTCCGCTGCCGCCCGCCGACGTCGGGTGGGCCGGCGAGATCACGCTCGACGTCCAAGCGGTGCGGGGCATCTGCCACCACTGCAACATCCTGCTGGTCGAGGCCGACACCAACGACAACGGCAACCTGGCGACCGCCGTGAACCGCGCGGTGACGATGGGCGCGAAGATCGTCAGCAACTCCTACGGCAGCACCGAGAACGACCCCCAGAACACCCCGGACGTGGTCAGCGCCTACAACCATCCCGGGGTCGTGATCACGGCCTCGACCGGCGACGACGGCTGGTACGGCTGGGACGTCTTCAACGGGCTGTCGCCGAGCCCCAGCGTCGCCGAGACGCCGGCGAGCTTCCCGACCGTGGTCGGGGTGGGCGGCACCTCGCTCTACCTCAGCTCCGACGGCACGCGGGCCGGCGAGCAGGTCTGGAACGACAACGGGCCCAACGACATCGACGGCTACGCGATCGCCGGCGCCTTCGGCGCGCTCGCGGGCGCCGCCGGCAGCGGCTGCAGCGCGACCTACGTCGCGCCGCGCTGGCAGCAGAAGATGGCGGGCTACGCCGGTCTCGGCTGTGGCAGCACCCTGCGCAACGGCGTCGACATCGCAGCGGACGCCGATTACCTCACCGGCTTCGACATCTACGAGACCTTCGGCTGGTGCACCGACGCCATCTGCCCGACGGACGGCTGGGCGACGTTCGGCGGCACCTCGCTGGCCTCACCCCTCGTCGCCGGGATGTGGGGCCTCGCCGGCTGACCCAGGGGCGTCCCGCGTCCGGCGCTGATGCTCTACGGCCACGCGACGTCGACGCCCGGCCACACCTACGACGTCACCATCGGCGGCACGGGGGCCTGTGACACCGGCTCGCCCGCGGCCTGCGCCGGCTTCTTCGGGGTCGACAACCCCAACAGCTTCGGCTTCGGGCTCCTCGACTGCGTGTGGAACGCCGTCGACCCGACCCCGCTCACCGACACCGGACAGTGCTACGCCCAGAAGGGGTACGACGGTGTCTCCGGCGTCGGCACCCCCGTCGGCCTCGGCGTCTTCGCGCCGATGAGCCCGAAGGCGGTGATCAGCCAGACCGCCAACGTGACCCACCACGTCGCACACACCTTCTCCGCCGCGACCAGCACCGACCCGTTCCCGGGAGGGTCGCTGACCACGTACGTCTGGACCTGGGGCGACGGCTCGACGACGACCACCGCGTCGGCGACCGCGAGCCACACCTACGCCTCGGCCGGCTCCAAGACCGTGAAGCTCACGGTCACCGACAACTACAAGCGCAGCAACACCGTGAGCAGGGTGGTCACCGTCGGGTGATCAGTCCGGGTGATCAGTCCGGGTGATCAGTCCGGGTGATCAGTCCGGGTGATCAGTCCGGGTGATCACGCCGGCGGTGGCAGGACGACGCCGAAGCCGGCGACCGCCAGGCGCAGCAGCACCTGGCCGGGAGCCAGCAGGTCGGCGAGGCGCGCGGCGCTGAGCACCTCCAGCTCCGCCAGCCGCACGTCGTACGCCGCGGGGCCGAGGAGGCGGGCGGCCTGCAGCGCGACGGTGTTGTGCCACACCTTCTGGCGAGCCTCGCGCAGGAAGCGCTTGGAGGAGAGCCGGTTCAGCGGCTGGAGCACGCGGTCGAGCGTGGTGCGGCCCTTGGCAGACAGCTCGGCGTCCTCGGCCGCGACCCGCGAGGCGAGGACCCCGTCGATGCGTTCGTGGTCGAGCCGGCGACGCGCCAGCACCGCGGGGTCGGCGAAGTCGTCGTCGGAGATGACGGCGAGCAAGGCCTGCGGGAGGTCGTAGTTGACGTGGGCGTTGATCCCGAGCAGCACCTGTCGCAGTGCCGGCAGGTCGGCTGGGGCCTCGAAGGCGATCCGCCAGGGGCGCGACGGCGTACCGCCGGCGAGGTGGATGTCGAGGGCGGTCAGGTAGAGCTCGGCGAACGCGACGTCCCAGGCCTCGACCCACTCCGGGTCCTCGAAGACCCCGAGGTCGACCGCCTTGCCCACCGCCGAGGTGGTGCGCATGTACGTGGCCAGGAACTCACGCAGCTGGGCGTGTTCGGGCGCCAGCCCGTCGAGCCGGGTCTGCATGGTCCTGACCACCGACTCGACGGAATCGTTCATGGTGCGACGCTACGCCGTCGAACCGCCCTCGTCAGGGTGGTGTGCGCGCTCGGAGCCGGTCGGCTCCAGCTCGTCGTGGAGGTGGTGTCCGACGCCACGGTCGGGGCGCGCGATGAAGAAGTACAACGCACCGACCACTGCGATCACGAACATCACCAACAGCGTGATCCAGTCCAGGTTGAACAACGCCCGTGGCGAGTCGAGCCCGGTGGGAAGGACCACGTTCACCAGCATCAACCCGAGGTAGAGGACGGCGATCACGGTGACCGTCATGCCCCAGCGGCCGAGGGTGAACCGACCCTCCGGCACCCAGCCCCGCGACCGCGCGATCAGCGCCGCGATCACCGTCATCAGGAACGACAGGTAGATGCCGCTGACGCCGAATGAGACGAGCGCGAGCAGCGCGTTGACGCCGCCGGGGTAGGTGATGAAGAGGATGTGCTTGTTCTCGGCCGGCGAGACGAACACCAGCAGCATGAAGAGCACCGTGACGAACGCTCCGCCGATCAAAGCGTTGACGGGCGTGCCGAACCGAGGGTGGATGCGGGAGATCCACGACGACCCCGGCAGCGCCTCGTCGCGGGCGTAGGAGAAGGCCAGTCGGCTGCCGGCGCCCTGGATCGACGTCCCGCAGGAGAAGAAGGCGAAGACGATCATCAGGAGCAGGAAGTCCACCACACCTGACGGCAGCTGGGACAAGATGGCTGAGACGGGGCCGCGGGGATCGTTCACCGTGTCGGAGACACCCTTCGCGCCGTCGCCCGGGATCGAGAGCAGCAGCGCGCCGGTCAGGACGATCGACGCGGCGCCGCCCCACAGCAGCGCCATCCGCATCGCCCGCGGCACCTGGCGACCGGCGTCCTTGGTCTCCTCCGAGATGTCGCCGGCCGACTCGAAGCCGTAATAGATGTACACCGGCGCGAGCACGGCGACCAGGCCCGCCGCCACGAAGCTGCCGTGGAAGTTCACTCCGAGTGCGTTCGTCGACCCGTGTAGTGCCCCTTCGGTGGAGAACAGGTAACCCAGCCCGTGGTGGAAGCCGTGGATGCCGAGGATGATGGCGATCCCCAGCGTCCCGACGATCTCGACGTACACCCCGAACTGGGCCACGCGCCCCATCACCTGAGCGCCGGTGATGTTGAGGATCGTCTGGATCACGAGCAGCACCACGGTCACCAGCAGGATGGTCTTGTGGTCCGCGGGGTCGAGGTTCCACCCGAACCAGTTGTGGGTGAGCGACGCGACGTACGGGACGACGCCGGTGTCCACCGCGGCGACGGTGATCAGCAGCGCGAAGCCGTAGAACCAGCCGACGAACCAGCCGTAGCCGGGGCCGACGGAGAACTTCGAGTACTGGTAGAGCGCGCCGGCGACCGGATAGTGGCTGGCGAGCTCGCCGAAGACCAGGGCGACGAACAGCATCCCGATGATCGGGATCAGGTTCAGCCAGATGTACGCCGGGCCGGCCATGCCGAGTCCGAGGATGAACAGCGAGTAGATCCCCACCATCGGGGACAGGTAGGTGAATGCGACTGAGAAGTTGGCGAACAACCCCAGCACCCGGTGCAGCTGCGGCTGGTAGCCGAGGCTCACGAGCCTGGCGTCGTCGGTGTCGGTCTCAGGCAGGTCGGCGTGAGTCATGAGTGCTCCGCAGCTCTCGGCTGCGACCAGTCGGATCGCAGCAGACCAGTTCTGGCTCAACCCCCGACCTGAGCCCCGCCTCCCGAGCGTGCGGCGCACCGAAGATAGACCCCGCGGCGGGCGACAGGGAAGAGCATGCGCCGCGTGTCAGGGCCGACCACGCGCGGCCGTCGAGCCTCAGCCGACGGTGAGGTCGACGCGGTCCTGGTAGAACGCAACGTGTCCGGCGATCTGCGACACCGCGTCGTAGGGCTCGACGTAGGTCCACACCGCGTTCACCGAGCTCGTGTCACCATCGCGAAGCGTGTAGTAGGAAGCGTCACCCTTGAAGGGGCAGTACGTCGTGTGCTCCGACGACTCGAGGACGTCCGGGTCGACCGCGTCGATCGGCAGGTAGTAGACCGGCGGGTACGTCGACTCCAGCAACACCAGCGCCGCATCGGTCTTCGCGATGAGGCGCCCGCCGAAGTGCACGGTGACCGTATGTTCGGCGGAGGTGACGGTGATCGGGTGGTCCGGGCCCGGGACGAGCACCTGCTTCTCACTCATGTCGGGAGAAACGTCACCGGGCTGAAGGGGATTCCGGGAGAATTCGGCGATTCTCAGCCACCCGGCCCCGCGACCGCTCTAGGCTACGAAGTGTTTCACGTCCTCCGGGGACGGAACGCAGGACCGAAACAGCAACCCGCCCGGGCGCGAACCGCCGTCAGGCGGCCGGGACGGGTTGTCGGGGACTTGGTCGTGCGCGCGGTGGTGGCAACGCGCCTACCGGTGGGTAGCCATGTGGCACGATCCGTTCCATGTCTGGTCGTTCGCCCCTCATCCGTGCCCTCCTCGCCGTCGTCGCCATCGTGGCTCTCGCCCTCGGGACCCAGACGATCGTCGCGAGTGCGACCGCCGTGCCGCCGCCGTTCGACGTGCGCCCGGGCACCACGCAGCTCGAGGTCCTGAACGCGACCTCGATCGAGGGCAGCCAGCTGACCCTGCTCCGCGACGGCACCCAGGTCACCGACGGCACGGTCGACTCCCAGGGCAGCCTGGTCTGGCGCCAGCTCGCGCCCGGCTCCTACACGGTGCGTTCGACCAGCCCGGCGTACGAGTCCGCACCGGCTCAGGTCACCGCCTTCGACGCCGCGCCGCCTGCCCACTCCTTCTACGCCGACCAGACGCTGACCCCGGGCTTCAACTTCATCGAGACCCGCGACGGCACGACCCTGTCGGCCAACGTCCAGCTGCCCGGTCCGGAGGCCAGCGGTCCCTACCCGACCATCGTGGAGTACAGCGGCTACGACCCGAGCCGCCCCGACTCGGCGAACCACACCAACGGCTTCGCCCAGATCCTCAACAACCTCGGCTACGCCTACGTCGGCGTGAACATCCGCGGCACCGGCTGCTCCGGCGGCAGCTTCCTGCCCTTCGAGCCGGTGCAGAGCCTCGACGGCTACGACGCCATCGAGGCGGTCGCGGCCCAGCCGTGGGTGAAGTTCCACAAGGTCGGCATGGCCGGCATCTCCTACCCGGGCATCGAGCAGCTCTACGTCGCGCGCACCACCCCGCCGCACCTCTCGGCGATCTCGCCGCTGTCGGTGCTCGACGACTCCTACCGCGCCACGCTGTGGCCGGGCGGCATCCTCAACACCGGCTTCGCCGAGTCCTGGGCCTCCGCCCGGGCCACGAACGCCCAGCCGTACTGCGAGGGCTGGGAGCACAGCGTGAACAGCCCGGAGTGCGACGCCAACCAGCTGGTCCGCCTGCAGAACCCCGACCCGGTCGCCCTGATCGAGGGCAACACCTTCTACGACAAGACCTACTACCAGCAGATCGACCCGAGCCGCTTCGTCTCGAAGATCACCGTGCCGGTCTACCTCGCCGGCGCCTGGCAGGACGAGCAGACCGGCGGCCACTTCCCGGACTTCATCGACAAGTTCACGTCGTCGCCCCACGTCTACGCGACGCTCACCAACGGGTCGCACACCGAGTCGCTCACGAGCATGGGGTCCTTCGGCCGGTGGGCGGACTTCCTCAGTCTCTACGTCGGCCGGCACGTGCCGACCAGCATCAAGAGCTTCGTGTGGCCTTCCGTCGTCTCCAGCATCACCGGCGTCAGCGGTCTCCACCTGTCGGGGCAGCCGGACTACACCGGCCTCGACCTGGCGCAGGCCAAGAAGGTCTACGACAAGGGGGGCCCGATCCGGGTGCTCTTCGAGGAGGGCGCGGCTGCCGGCGCTCCGTCCGGCGCGCCGGTTCCCCGGTTCACCCGGACCTTCGCGTCGTGGCCGATCCCGAGCGGGACCACCACGCGCTACTACCTCCAGCCCCACGGGCACCTCGGGAAGAACCGGGTCACCCGGTCCGCGACCGAACGGTCCTTCTCGGCCGACCCGACCGCGCTGCCGGCGACCGACTACACCGGTGGCGGCAACGCGATCTGGGGTGCCCACCCGGCGTACGACTGGCGGCAGATCCCGGCCGGCAAGGGCCTCGGGTGGATCTCGGCGCCGATGAAGAGGTCGTCGACCTTCATCGGGTCCGGCTCGCTCGACGTCTGGGTGAAGACGCCGGCCTCGGACGTCGACCTGGAGGCCACGGTCAGTGTCGTGCGCCCCAACGGGCGTGAGGTCTACGTGCAGTCCGGGTGGCTGCGCGCCAGTCACAGGGCGCTCATCGCCTCCCGGTCGACCCCGACGCTGCCGGTCCACACCGACCTCCAGAGCGACGCGCGCCCGATGCCGGCGAACCGCTACCAGAAGCTGCGGATCGAGATCTTCCCGTTCGCCCAGGCGTTCCGGGTCGGGGACCAGCTCCGGGTCACCCTCGACGCACCGGGTGGTGCCCGGCCGCTGTGGGCCTTCGACACCCTCGACCACGGCCAGCGGGTCACGGTCGCCAACGACAAGCAGCACCCGTCGCTGCTCGCGCTGACCGCCGTACCGGTGTCGGTGCCGAAGGGGCGGCCCTCGTGCTCGTCGTTGCGCTCCCAGCCCTGCCGCAACTACACGCCCTGAGCGCTTCCGGACGGGTCCGGAGCGGGTCAGGCACGGTCCCGAGAGGGTGGCCCGCGGCACGGCGACGCGCCGCGGGCAAAGAATGGCCGATTCACCGGACACGACCCGTTCGGGCCACGTAGAACAGAGGTGGAGCTGGCCAGGGCGGGCGTCGTCCCCACGCGGCGTCCCGCCCGGGTAAAGAAATACCCCTGGCCCGTTTTGGTCAGGTGGTCGGCCGACCCTTCGCACTACCATTTCCTCAACATCTGGGGGGGTGTGGCGAATGGCTGAGTCCGACAAGGTCATCAACGCCGTCATGCAGGCGACGGGCGAGTCCTACGAAAAAGTCTCGAAGCTGTGCGGTGTCGCGCACGAGACCGTCGATGAGCTGTTGACGGATGACATCTCGGTGGTGGCTCCGCCACTCGTGATCGGGCGCCTGGGGTGCCCGGTGCTCGACCGGTTGCTGCTGCGGCTCGGCGACGGGCAGTGGCAGCTTCCGGAGAGCGTCGACGTGACCGAGTCCGAGCTCGCGGAGACGCTGATGCTCCCGATCGAGACGGTCGCGCGCTATCCGATGGCCGGTCGCTTCGGTCTGCTGGCCCGCTGCATGGACCGGCTGATGATCGAGGACGTCGACGCCGAGATCTACCTGAAGATCCTCGACGCGTGGCTCGCGACCTTCGCCGCCGGTGCCGACGGTCGGCCGGGTCCCTACACGGTGTGGGGTCTGCCGGGCCGCGATGCGTTCGAAGGCTGGCTCCTCGCCCGCCTCGACATCCTGCACAAGCTCGGCTACGCCGTACGCCTGGCCAACGAGGACATGGACGGCGTCCGCGGGCAGCAGCACATGTACGTCGACGGCCGGCGCGCCGACCTGCTGATGCGCTTCACCCACGACTGCGAGAAGGGTGTCGCCGACGACTGGCTGGTCATCGAGAACAAGACCACCGCGGTCGGCATCGGCGCTCTCGACCAGCTCGCGCTGTCGGTCGACTGGCTGCGGGCCGAGTCCCGGCCGGGTGAGGTGCACGGCATGCTGATCGCCGACGGGCTCAGCCTCGAGGTCGAGCGCGGGCTGCGCGAACGCTCCTTCGACTACCTGTCGATGTCCCAGCTCGGTTACCGCCGCTGGGTACGGCTGCACTCGCCGCTCCAGCCGGAGCCGCAGCGCGACGCGACCAGCATCAACTACGCGCAGAACCTGTCGGCCCGCACGCTCGCGGCCGCCCTGCGCTGATCAGGGGGCTGGTGACGGGGCTGATCCCCGTGGTGTTCTCGGCACACATGTTTCTCCTACAGCCTCCCCCGGTCGTCGGACGGCCGGGGGAGGCGCTTTGTCGCATGCGCTCCACGAGCGGGTGAGGGCCCGGTCCGCCCGAGAGTGGTCGGGTCGGGTCCTCACCCGCTGCGCTCACCGGTCGGGCTCGACCAAGTGCGGTGCGTGGATGCGGATCTCCACGTCGCGGTCGCGGTAGGTCGCCTGCAACGGGGGCAGGGGTCCTTCGGCGAACCGGCGGTGGACCCCCTCGGCGTCGAGCAGCCAGCCGGAGACCCGGTGGCGCCAGTGGCAGAGTGCGACGACGCCCACCGGGGCGAGCGACGAGGCGACCCGCTCGACCAGGCCGTCGAGCCCGGCCGGGCTGAGGAAGTAGCCGACCTCGCTGACCACGACCAGGTCGAAGGGACCGTCGTCCGGCCACGCAGTGGCGACATCGAGCTCGAGGACGGAGACCCGGGGGTCGTCCCCGAGCCGGCGTTGCGCGGCAGCCACGGCCGCTGCCGATCGGTCGACCGCCACCACCCGGTCGGCGCGCCGGGCGAGCGCCTCGGTGAGGGCGCCGGTCGAGCAGCCGACCTCGAGAGCGCGACCGACGTGCTGGTCGGGAAGGACCGTGAGCAGCAGGTCGCGCTTGCGTTGCTCGTACCACCGAGAGTCGGTGCCCCACGGGTCGGCGGAGCGCCGGTGGAGCAGGTCGAGGGTGTCGTCGGGACAGTCGCGCCCCGGCGTGATCACGAACCACTCGTGGTCGCCTCGGAAGTGCTCGAGCACCGAGCCGGTGAGCACGGCCTCGTCGCCTGCCAGCGTCGTCAGGTCGGAGACCTGCGAGGCGTGGGCCGCGACCGCCCGCTCCTTGGCGGACAACGCCGACCGGGAGAGGGCGAAGGGGCGCAGGCGCACGGCACGGGGGTCGTCGCGCTGGGCCCAGTGCCAGAACCAGATCGGGTACTCCCACAGCTCGGCGTCGGTACGGCGTGCGGCGGCAGCCGCGGCCCGGCCCAGGCCCGCGTGGTCAGGGTGTCCGTCCTCGGCCCACGTGGTGACCAGCAGGGTGCCCCGGCCGTCGCCGACGATCTCGACGAGCCGCGTGGTGAGCTCTTCGAGGTGGTCGCCCAGCTCGCCGTCGGGCAGGCCGAGCCGGTGGGTCTCCGCCGGGAGCAGAGCCGGACCGAGCACGTCGACGGCTTCCTCCCACTCGGCGCGCCGGCGCAGCGCCATCGCCTCGGGGGTGTGGGTCGGGGAGTCGGGATGGCTGCGCTCACCGTCGGTGGCACAGACGAAGACGACCGGGATGTCGGCATCGCGGGCGGTCGCCGCGAGTCCGCCGGCCCCCAGCGACTCGTCGTCCGGGTGGGCGCTCACCACGATCACCCGATGGGCGCCGAGGATGCTGGCGGCCGAGCGGTGGCCGGACTGCAGGTGGGCGCGCCACACCTCCGCGGCCGTGCCTGGACCGTGGGCGGTGAAGGTCGGTGCCGAGGTCACCATGTCCACCCCTCCTTGTTGTCGAGGACCATCGAGCCCTGTCGGGCCAGGTCGCGTTCGGCGTGGTGCTGGCGCAGATAGACGGTCAGGTCGGCCACCCGACGGGCGTGCGCCTCGTCACCGGTGAGCGGAGCCGGCCCGAGTGCGTGGCCGACCCGGGTCAGGATCTCGTCGGCGGAGTCGGTCACCACCTGACGCACCCGCTGGCAGACCAGCACGGCCTCCCCGGCCGAGGTCTGGGGGTCGTCGGCGATCGTGGCGGCTTCGACGAGCACCGCGCGGGCTCGGGTCAGCGCGGTGTCGACGGCACCGAGGTGGAGCAGCGCCACCTGGTCGGGAGCCCGCTCGCAGGTCGCGCGGCGGAGGGTCCGGGCCAGCGCCGCGCACGCGCCGTACCAGATCGAAGCGACGCCGGCGCCGCCCCAGGCGAAGCCGGGCCGAGTGAGGTACCACTCCGGGCCGCCCACCGCGATCGCCCGCACCGAGTCGAAGGTGAGGGCGGTGCTGCGCACCTGGGCCAGGCCTCGGGACGCCCATGACGTCGACTGGCCGGCGAAGGTGCCCTCGTCGGGACGGCGTACGCCCTCGTGGAACAGGTCGACGGCGAACAGCCGGCGCTCGTCGCCGGTCCAGGCCGTGACCAGCGCGTGACTGGCCAGGTCTGCCACCGAGCACCACGGCTTGACGCCCCTCAGCCGCCAGCACTCGTCGCCGGCGGTGGCGGTGAGTCGCTCGCTGCCCTCGGCGGCGTAGACCTGCCAGAGGCGCGCACCACCCCAGCCGCCGCAGGTGTTCCAGTCGTGCTCGTCGATCGCGCTGTGACGGCGGGCCTCGCGCAGGATCGCGAGGGCGTCGAGGTGCGGCTCGGCGACACGGGCGAGGGTGAGGTCGGCCGCGCCGAGGCTGGCCAGCGACTCCCACAGCGTGAGGGTGTCGCCCTGGGTCGGCAGCGGGACCCAGGGACCGAGGTCGTGGGCGACCCGCGCCGCCGCGGCCAGGTCGGGTGCGGCTGCGGTGGGTACGGCCGTCCGGGCCTGCTCGGCGGCGAGCCGCGCCAGCGGCCCGGCGCCGGCACGCCGGAGCGAGACGACTTCGGTCGGCACGTCGGGAGGACCTCTCGAGTTTCGGGGCCTCACCAACGTAGGCGCGGGGAGGGGGTGACATCTTCACCCGCAGGGGTGCAATTTCTCGCCGCTCAGCCGGTGACGCGGCGGAAGCGGGAGCCCCATCGCTGCCAGGTCAGAGCCAGGCGCCAGCCGATGAAGAGGGCTCCGAGCACGAGGGCCGCGACGATGACGAAGGCGATCGGGGTACCGCCCCCGATGGTGTGCCGCAGGACCATTCCCAGCACCAGGGTCCACAGCCAGACCCGGATCCCGGTGCGCACGCTGCGCGGGTCGGACCGGGTGAACCGAGCCACCGCCAGCCCGAGCAGCGTCCCGACCAGGAACGGCCAGGCCGTGTGCCACACGCCGACCAAGCCGTCGGACTCGTGGTGGTTCGCCCGCCCGATCGCGGCGAAGACGAGGACCACCAGCACGTCCGCGGCCACCGTGATCGGCCAGGCGTACCGGCGGCTGTTCCAGGTCATGTCGGCGAAGTCTGGCACGCAGGCCTGGGTGGCGAAGCAGTCAGGTGTCGCTGGTTTCGAGACGGGCGTCAGGACGCCCTCCTCAACCGGCGACGTCGTGGGGTGTTCCGCTGGTTGAGGAGGTCGCTTGAGCGACCGTCTCGAAA